>SLCQ01000233.1 GCA_007125745.1 Nitrincola sp. | reverse complement strand
GTGCAGTATGTGCAACCAGGTGGTAGTCATGGATTTGAAGCCTTTGATCGACTGATTCCAGCGATTTTGGCCTTTGCCGAAGGCCGTGTAGCCCTGCCACCTGTGATATCTTTACCCGAAGTTACCCGTAACTAAACAGGAATCTGCATGACCAAGCAATACAACGCCGAAGCGATCGAAGTTCTCAGTGGTTTAGATCCCGTTAAACGCCGTCCCGGTATGTACACTGAGACAGATCGCCCCAACCACTTAGCGCAAGAAGTGATTGATAACTCAGTGGATGAAGCACTGGCTGGTCATGCCAAGCAGATTGATGTGGTGCTTCATGAAGATGCTTCGCTGTCGGTTACTGATGATGGTCGAGGCATGCCCGTCGACATTCATCCAGAAGAGGGCGTGAGTGGTGTTGAGCTGATTCTGACCCGACTTCACGCTGGTGGTAAGTTTAACAACGATAACTACACCTTCTCCGGTGGTTTGCATGGTGTGGGTGTATCGGTCGTCAACGCACTTTCTAAGCTGTTGCATGTTGAGATACGTCGTGATGCACAGGTCTATCGAATCGGCTTTGCGGATGGTGAAAAGGTTTCAGACCTAGAAGTGATTGGCACTTGTGGTAAACGTAATACAGGGACTACGGTTCGTTTCACTCCTGACCCTAAGTATTTTGATTCGCCTAAATTCAGTTTATCTCGGCTAAAGCACAACCTGCGTGCGAAGGCCGTCCTTTGTCCCGGTTTAAAAATGACCTTCACGGATATGACAGGTGGCAAAAAGGAGCAGGATGTCTGGTATTACGAAGAAGGTTTAGAGTCCTACCTAAAAGGCACTACACAAGTTTGGGATACCTTGCCGGAAGAACCTTTTACAGGCAGTTTGACCGGACAAGAAGATGCTGTCGATTGGGCGGTTCAGTGGTTGGTAGACGGTGGTGAAATCACCGCCGAAAGTTATGTGAACCTCATTCCCACAGCACAAGGCGGTACGCACGTGAACGGTTTGCGTACCGGACTGTTGGAAGCGATGCGCGAGTTCTGTGAGATACGCAACCTTCTTCCCAGAGGCGTGAAGCTGGCGCCAGATGATATTTGGGATAAATGCTGTTACATCTTGTCGGCCAAAATGCGTGATGCCCAGTTTTCGGGGCAAACCAAAGAACGTTTATCTTCTCGCGGTATCGCCGCGTTTATTTCAGGCGCGGTTAAAGATGCTTTTTCCTTGTGGCTGAATAAGCATGTCGAAGAAGGTGAAAAGATTGCTGAGCTGGTGATTAGCAATGCTCAGCGTCGTATGCGTAGCAACAAAAAAGTAGTGCGTAAAAAAGTCACTCAAGGGCCGGCACTTCCTGGAAAGCTGGCCGACTGCTCAGGTGTGGATGCTGATCGTGCGGAACTCTTTCTTGTTGAGGGTGACTCGGCAGGTGGTTCTGCTAAACAAGCACGCAACCGAGAGTTTCAAGCGATTATGCCGCTTCGTGGTAAAATTCTGAACACTTGGGAAGTCGACTCCAGCGAAGTGCTGGGATCGCAAGAGATCCATGATATTTCTGTTGCGCTGGGTGTCGATCCCGGGTCAGACAAACTCGATGGTTTACGTTATAACAAAGTCTGTATCCTTGCTGATGCTGACTCCGACGGTCTTCACATCGCCACTTTGTTGTGTGCGCTGTTCGTACAGCATTTTCGTCCTCTGGTGGCCGCTGGCCACGTCTATGTCGCCATGCCGCCGCTCTATCGTATCGATGTCGCCAAAGAAGTCTATTACGCGCTAGATGATGAAGAGCGAGATGCGATCATTGACCGTATTCGTGCCGAACGTCGTAATGCCAAAATAGGCGTACAGCGCTTTAAAGGGTTGGGTGAGATGAATCCTTTACAACTTCGTGAAACCACCATGTCACCGGATACACGTCGCCTAGTTCAATTGACCATCGATACCGATGACGACACACTAGAGTTAATGGATATGCTCCTCGCTAAGAAGCGCTCTGGCGATCGTAAAGCCTGGCTGGAAAGCAAAGGTAATTTGGCTGAGGTAGTGGTTTAGCTAGGCTATTACCCCTTCAACGCTACAAAAAATCATAAAAGGAAAACGCATGGAACCGAACAACAAACGCTGGATACAAACGCATTTAGAAGAGATTGTAACGGCTATTCTCACCGCATTCTTTACCGCCCTGATGTTCCGAGTGGGTATGGGGATGTTTTTAGCGATTATGGGTGGTTTAGCAATTGCGTATAGCATTCGGTTTATTGCGGTACCAAGATTGGTCAAGACAATAAAGCAGACACTACCTTGGTTTGATGAGACGAAATAGCTTTCGTATTCAGCTTAGGCTCAGCCACTATTTGCTTTACTTCGTTGCTATTGAGGCCGTCGTCGCAAATTTAACAGGATTGAAGCATGAAAAAAGCATTGTGGTTGTCATTGGGTTTTCTGTTGATCGCCTTATTCAGTGGCTGTGCATCGCTTTCCAGCACTTACCAGAAACCCCAGGTCAATATCACTTCTTTCGCTTTGGCACCGAATAGCGCTGGGCTAGCGCCACGATTTGATATTGGGATTCAAATTATCAACCCCAATCGTGTTGCTTTGCCTTTTAGGGGTATGACCTATGCAGTTGAAATTGAAGGTTTTCGTATCCTCAGTGGAGCAACGCCAGACATCCCAACGGTGCCCGCCTATGGGCAAGCGGATTTTATGATTCAGGCCAGTCCTGACTTGTTTGGTAGCGCTAGGTTGCTTGGTGATCTTTTCAGCAACACGCAACGCACTAGTGTCAATTATAGCTTCAGCGCCCGACTGGATGCCGGACGCTTGTTACCGATGATTAATATTGAAGAAGTCGGGGAATTGAAACTGACTCCTTAAGGCGTGTTAGATCAGTTGCGACCAGCACGTTCAATTTTCTCACCACCTCGCTGGATATCTTTGCCCAAGCCTTCTACGGTATTGCATCCAGTGAGCGAAAGGCTACCGAGAAGCATTAACAGGGTGAGTAGAACTAGATTAACTTTCTTGATCATAGATCTTTCCTATTGATGAGTTAGAAATCCAAACACGAATTAAACCCTATTCATAGTGTCCTACTCAAGTATAGCGTTTTTAAAGGTGTTTTATGCATAAGAAGACAGAGCAATTAAAGCTCTTAATGGTTGGATTGGGTGACTTAGGCGGAAGGATTGCTAATTTAGCGGTTCACCAGAATTTTAAAGTACTTGGGATGAGGAGAGGGCAAGCAGCCCCTGATCATGTTCAACTTATTCAGCATGATGCGTCTCAACCTTGGCCTGAATTGCCTTGGATTCCTGATGATATTGTGCTCTGCCTTTCCCCTAATGGATCGAATGAGACGGCTTATCGACAAGCCTATGTGGATGTCGCGTATCAGGCACTTAAGGCGTTAAGCCAATACCCTCTCACGCATGTCTGGCTCATCTCCTCGACAGGTGTTTATGGTCAATCAGCAGGGGAGTGGGTGGATGAAACCTCGGAAAGAAACCCTGTTAGAGAAACAGCCAAAGTGCTTTTGGAGGCTGAAAATCTGTGGTTACACTCTGGTCATCCTGTGACCCTTTTGCGCCCATCAGGGATTTATGGGCCCGGGCGTTATTTCCTAATCCGCCAAGCCCAGCAAGGAATCTTACCCCCTAAAGACGCACCCATTTATACCAATCGTATTCATATTGATGATGCCACCCGAGCGGTGTTGCATCTGATTCAACGTCGGCATCAGGGCCATCCCCCAGCAGGTAGTTACAATCTGACCGATACTGAACCAGCTGCCTTGTATGACATTCTAAGCTGGCTTCACCAACAGTTGGGTATTACAGACGTAACCACCGCGAATATTGATCGCGATAGCAAACG
>SLCQ01000036.1 GCA_007125745.1 Nitrincola sp. | reverse complement strand
CAGCCGAGAAAAGCCATGGTAAAGGGTTTGATCAACCAATTGACGACCAAGGTTAAGATCAACCCTTTGGGTCTTTTACCCACATCCTTAATTGCACTAAAGTCGATCTGAACCATCATTGGGTAGATCATTACCCAAATAAAGACCGCCACGACTAAGTTAACGTGAGCAAACTCCAGCTCGGCAATGACACTGAATAATCCTGGAATAACATTTCCCAGTAGCACACCCGCTAAAATACTCAGTGCCACCCATAGGGTTAAATAGCGTTCAAAAACACCCATCAATCCTCCTTAGCACACAGAGAGGGACGTGAACTCATCTCTTGTAAGCGCGCCAAAGGCTGTTCCAACAGAGAAGCACTATGTTCAAGTGTCAATTTAAGAATATCGTGCATCCAATCCTCCATGGAGGGGTGTAATCGATAAAAAACCCACTGTCCTTGGCGACGATCAAGCAGCAGACCCGCTTGGCGAAGCTGACTCAGGTTTCGTGAAATTTTCGGCTGAGGTTGGCCCAGTGCTTCCATCAACTCACAGACGCAAAGCTCGCCTTGATGTTCAATCAATAACAAACTCATCAGACGATTTTCATCCGACAACAGCTTATAAAACTCGACCGGCTGAAGGCTTTTCAGTTCTGATTTCACTTTTTTGGCATTCACCAGAATAAACATTCTGACGCGCTCACTGATTTCCTGCAAAGATCGCGAAAACGCCTTAGGGTCATTACTAGTCTTGGGATCAGGAAAATCCCAAGACATGACCACGCCACTACCTGGCCACTGGTTACAATCTTTGTGTGCTTTTTCACACAAACTAATGATGAAATCGAATTGTTGATTCTCTAAACTTTCAATGGATTTAGAAACGAGTCCCTGTGCTTCTACGCCGAAACCTTTTAACGCTTCAATGGTGCGAGGATCTACTTCTGTTGGGCGAGTACCTGCACTCACCACCTCGAACTGATCACCACCGAAATGACGAAGCACGGCTTCAGCCATTTGAGAGCGAGCAGAGTTCGCGGTACACACAAATAAAACTCGTTTCATGACACACCTCTGAGGTCTTTATGAGTCAAGTAAATGCAGAATACATGCATTTTTTTACATATACCACATAACAAATATTACAATTTCATTTTGCGCTAAGGATTCACCAAAACGACACACTTCTGTCACTCGTTAGTCACGATTTTAGGGAATGATCTGAAAGGTTGATTAACGAGGATTTGCTATGTTTAACATCGAATCATTGATTGCTGAAAAGTACCCTAAGTTGGTTCGTAAACCGGCACTGGTAAAAACACCCATTATGCAGCTTCTGCGTCATCTCTTTCATGAAGATGAGGTCAATCAGTTTTTACATCAACATCAGGACCTGGGTGCCTTTGAATTCACCGATAAAGTGTTAGAGCACTTCAGTATTAGCTATTTAGTGGCGGCACGAGAAAAGGAAAATATTCCAACCGAAGGTCGGGTCATTATCGTATCCAATCACCCTTTAGGAACCTTGGATGGCTTGGTTTTACTGAAGCTGGTGGGTGAAGTCCGACGTGATATTAAAATTATTGCTAATGATTTGTTATGGCAATTTGAGCCACTTCGTCCCTTATTATTACCCGTCGACAATCTGACTCAAAGTGGCTATCGCAAAACCGTTCGTGAAGTGACAGATTGTTTGCAACAAGAAAAAGCTGTGATTATCTTTCCGGCAGGTGAGGTGTCTCGAGCGACTCCTAGTGGCATCAAGGATGGCCCTTGGCAAAGTGGATTTGTACATTTTGCTCGAAAAACTAACTCACCGATTTTACCTATTCATATAAACAGCAAAAATTCCGCCCTGTTTTATTCCCTATCCATGATCTATCGTCCCATCGGCGGACTGATGCTGGTCAATGAGATGTTCAAGAAACACGCCGAGGATATGCCTGTACGGATTGGCGAACTTATTCCATTAGAACGTTTCGATAACAATGAACTGCCGCTCAAAACCCGGTTGAAGTTGTTACGTAAACATATTTACCGATTACCCAAAAACAAGCCCTCGTTGTTTGTCACCGAAAAACCGATTGCCCATCCTGAAGAGCGCTTGTTACTGAGAAGAGCCCTACGACAAGCTAACTGCTTAGGACAAACGCAAGACGGTATGCAAATCTATTTGTTCGATTATGCGGCTGACTCACCAGTGATGAGGGAACTGGGTCGTCTTCGTGAACTGACTTTTCGTCGTGTCGGTGAAGGGACAGGTCAGCGATACGATCTTGATCGTTATGATCGTCATTATCAGCACATTATTTTATGGGATGATGAGGCTTTAGAACTGGTGGGTACCTACCGAATTGCCGATTGTGCCAGTGTTCTCCAGAGTGAAGGTGTAGAAGGCCTCTATGCCGCTAGCTTGTTTCAATATCAGCCGGCATTATTGGCTCAATTAAATACCAGTATTGAACTTGGACGCAGTTTTGTTCAACCACGTTACTGGGGACGAAGAAGCTTAGATTATCTTTGGTATGGTATCGGCGCCTATCTCAAAACACGTCCTGAAATCACGCATATGATCGGCCCTGTGTCCATCTCCGCCAAACTGCCACAAATGGCACGCGATCTGCTAGTTAGTTACTACCGTCATTACTATGGTAACAGTGGGTTAGCACTGGCAAATGCACCTTATCAATTATCTGACGCGGGTGAATCTGAAGCTAAGCGCTTGTTTTCTTTTGATGATGCCCGTGAGGACTTTGTCGCGTTGAAAGAGCGGTTAGATCTTTATGGCGTAACCGTTCCAACACTTTACAAGCAATATACCGAATTATGTGAGAAAAATGGTGTACATTTTCTCGATTTTAGCGTCGATGCGGATTTTGGATACTGTATTGATGGATTGGTCAGTGTTGAAGTCGATAAGATTAAATTAAAGAAGCGCCAGCGGTACATGGGAATGGAATGAATCTCATTCACTGTCAACGCTTTGTCATGAAAGTGACATAGGCTTATCGCTAATAGATAATGAGCGGAGAAAAGCGATGCCTAGCCAAGATTTTCATCAGAAAACCCGTGCTGATTTTTTAACCTTTATGAAGCAGCAAGAGGCTCGTTTTCCTTCGGAAAATCGATTACGTATTGATCTTCACTGCCATGATCACAACAGTGATGTTCCAGATGAACTCTGGGGGCGCTTACTGAAGCTGCCTGAAACCTGGTTACCTACAGATCAACTGGTTAAGCACTTACAGGCTAATAGAACCGACCTGATTACCATCACCAATCATAATAATGCCCGATCCTGCTGGGAGTTGATGGATAAAGGGATGGATCTTTTATCGGGTGCAGAGTTCACTTGTCATTTTCCCGATCAACCGCTCAGTGTGCATGTACTCACCTATGGTTTTTCACCACAGCAAGAAAGTCGACTAAACCGATTACGCCACAACATCTACCATTTTGCGGCCTATTGTCTAGAGCAAGACCTTCCAACCGTTTTACCTCATCCTCTATTTTTTTACAGTTCTAAAAACCAACTAGGCATTGAAGCACTGGAAAAGCTGGCTTTGCTGTTTGAACGCTTCGAGGTGCTAAACGGGCAGCGTGGTTTCTGGCAAAACCGCATGACGCAACTCTGGATTGAAAGCTTAACCGAAGAAAAACTTCATCAGTTAGCCCTCAAGCACAAAATAAACCCGCATGACTTTTGTGTACACCCTTTCAATAAATGCATGACCGGTGGCTCGGATGATCATAACGGTATTTTTGCTGGCGAGTGTGGTAGCTTTTTGTATGTCGATAATCTAGCTGAAAGGTGTAAGACAGAGCCTTTATCTTTATTGGCATTAGAGGCTCTTAGAAATGGGCATATCGCACCTTTTGGGGAACCAGGTGAAGAAGAGCGTTTAACCACCACTTTTCTGGATTAT
>SLCQ01000136.1 GCA_007125745.1 Nitrincola sp. | reverse complement strand
TCGACTGTCTTCTGCAGCTAAAATAGCATGACGAAGCCCTTCAGGTATTTCGTCATATTGAATGGGTGTACGACGTTGTTCACCATATTCCGCCATCAATTTGCCATCAGCAGAAAAAATTCTTAAGGGAATCTGGAATCTTACCTCACGAAGTTCGTGTACATCTGGAAGATTAGGTTTATATTGATATAGGGCAAATAAAGTTGCAGCCGAAACCAGTATTATGGCAACGAAAAAAATGGCTAATACGAGCTTGATAAGAGATAAAACGTTGCGCATAGTCACCTTTTGGTCTAATTTGAGGCTTAAGGGTTTATTATATCTGTCTAGGTGCTTTACAGTACAGTTGGCAAGCGTTTTAATTAGGAATACCGCTACTGTGATGTTTTAAGAACTTCCGTTTGAACCGGAAAAGGAATGAATTGTGGTCAGCTTATTTGGAAAGAAATCTTCTGGCTGGATAGGAATTGATATAGGTTCCTCATCTGTAAAGCTAGTATCTATGTCATCTTCAGGCAATCAGCGTCAAATAGATTCTTATGCGATCGTTCCTTTATCACCTACCGCCGTGATTGATGGCAATATTGAAGAGGTGCATGAAGTCTCTGGTGCCATACAACGTGGTCTGAAGATCTGTGGTGGGAAGTTTCAAGGTGCTGTCGTTGCAGTTCCCTCGTCCGCTGTTATCACTAAGCGTATCCAGGTAAGCAACCTGTTTGTTGGAATAGACTTAGAAGAACAGGTCAAAATAGAAGCGGACCAATTTATACCCTATCCGCTTGAAGAAGTCGCGTTAGACTTTGAAGTTTTAGGTGCGGCGCCTAAAGATCCCAATTTAAACGATATTCTATTAGTGGCATGTCGTAAAGATGCTGCTGAAACACGGGAAGATGCAGTCAACTCAGCTGGTGTTAAATGTGAAGTGGTTGATGTGGATACCTACGCTATGGAGCGCTGTTTAACGCTAGTTGATCAGGTTCCTGAAGGGCAAATGGTCGCGATTATTGATATTGGTGCATCGACCCTCTGCTTAAATGTGTTTCAAACTGGAAAAGTGGTGTATAACCGTGAGCAAGCCTTTGGTGGAAATGATCTGTCCCAAGCGATCCACCAGCAACAAGGTATGTCCATGGAAGAGGTTGACTTAGCCTTTAGAGAAAACTCCCTTAGCCAAGAAATTATGGAACACATGGTAGAACCCTTTACTGGAACGGTTATTCAGCAAGTATCAAGAGCGCTGCAGTTCTTTTACTCTTCCGGTATTCACGGACAATTAGCAAAAATCTACATTTGTGGTGGTGTGTCAGGTTTGCCTGACCTGTGTACCAGACTGACCGATGAGTTAGAAATTTCAGCTGAAATCCTAAACCCGTTTGATCATTGTACAGTTAACCGTAAATTGAATGCGGAAAGGCTTAATCGAGACAGCGCTGTTCTTGTCAAGGCGTGTGGACTTGCATTGCGAAGCTTCATCAATAGGACTACATAGATGGCTCATATAAACCTTAGACCTTGGCGTGAGGAACGAAACGCACAAAATAAGAAACGTTTTGTTTCTAATCTGTTAGGTTCTGCTATTTTAGCCGGGCTGGTTGTCTTTGGAATTGCCTACTACTACGACATGCAAATGGATCGGCAGCAGGCAAGAAACGATTTCCTTCGTGCTGAAAACACCCGGCTTGACCGCCAGCTTCAAGAAATTAATGAATTAAATCGTCTCAGAACGCAGTTGCTTGATCGCTTGCAGGCAATTGAAGATCTACAAGGAACACGACCACTGGTCGTGCGCAACTTTGATGAGCTGGTGCGTGTTCTGCCTGATGATCTGTTTTACACCACTGTCGAAAGGTCAGGTGAAAGAATCACGATAGATGGCTATGCGTTACAAAATCGAGATGTTTCTAACCTGATGCGTAACCTCAACAACTCCATCCTGTTTGGTGAACCAAGCCTGACACGCGTTGCATCAGCCAATAACATGCGCCAGTTTAATTTATCTGTGCCGATGTTAAGGCCTGAAGAGAATGGAGGTGAAGAATGAGTATGGATGGCCTTAAAAACTCCTTTCGTGGATTTGATATCAATAATCTGGATTTTCAACAAGCCGGAAGCTGGCCTGTTGGCGTCAAAGTAGTTTGCTGTCTTCTTGTCTTTGCCATAGTCGTTGGCGGTGGAGTACATTTTTTTATCACCGACAAGCACACAGCGATCGAAAGAGAAATAACACGTGAAGCCGATCTGAAAAGAGAATTTGAAGACAAATCCTTTCGGGTCGCTAATTTGGATGCCTTACGCCAGCAAATGGCTGACGTTGAAGGGCGATTTGATGAGATCTTAAAGCAATTACCGACCGATAAAGAAGTGCCCGGTTTGCTTGAAGACATCTCAGATATTGGTCGTCAAGCAGGTTTGTCTATCGAAACCATTGCTTTGCAATCAGAAAGACAAGCGGACTTTTATATCGAGCTACCGATCAATATTCAAGTCACGGGAACTTACCATCAGATGGGTGAGTTTGTCAGTGGTGTTGCTGCGATCGAACGTATTGTCACACTGCATGACTTTACCATAAGAACGGGCTCTGACGATGACCTGTCCATGACAATCAACGCAAAGACATACCGCTATGAACAGAACTAAAGGAATTACGGTGAGTCGTACCGGCTCAATACTGGCAAGAAGTGGGTTAGTGGCCTTACTGCTGTTTGGTTTGCAAGGTTGTATCTGGATTGATGATACATCAGATTTGCGATCCTTTGTTGCGGATCGTTCCTCAAGACCCGTAGGTCAAATACCCCCGTTACCTGAGTTTACCCCTTACGAAGCCTTTGTTTACGAAGGTTCTAGCTTACGGAATCCTTTCCGGGCAATGGTGCCAGAGGTTGCGGAAGCGCCTGAAGTGATCTCAGAAGTCTTCCCTGATCCAGACAGAATCCCTGAATACCTAGAGCAATATGCGGTGGATAACTTACACATGGTGGGTACCATCACCTCGCCGGTAAACGCCGATGACTTTTTTGCTCTCGTCAGAGATCCATTAGGCGAAGTGCATCGTGTTCAAGTAGGTGATTATTTAGGCTTAGATAACGGCGAAGTTGTCAGCTTGACAGAAAGACGGATTGAATTGTCCGAAATAGTTTCAAATGGTCGTGGCGGTTGGATGAAGCGTCCGCGCACAATAACGCTTCCAGAGACCGACTGAGGGATAAAGACGTGAAAATACTTATGATGAATCAAACAGCGAATATCTCTTTACTGAAAACGTTCAGTATCTGGTTGGTGAGTAGTCTCCTCATCTTTATCTCCTCAACGGCTTTGGCCCAGCAGGCTAGGCTGATCAATACTGAGTTTGTGTCTTTGCCCGGCCAAGGTGTTGAAGTGCGTATGGAGTTTGACGCACCACCGGCAACACCCAATAGTTATATGATCGAAAGTCCGCCTCGGTTAGTGATGGACTTTACCAATGTCACCAATGATTTAGGTGGTCGCTCACTAAGCGTCACTACGGGCATAGTTGACAGTGTTAACTTTGCACAAGCACAAGAGCGTTTGCGTGTTGTAACCAATCTGTTAGGCACAGCAACGCATGACGTACAAATGGATGGCAATGTACTGGTGATGAGATTTCAAGAATCTTCTTCTCCAGTTCCTGCTAGAACAGCCTCGGCACAATCGGCTCCTGCTGCTACTTCCACCCCTTCTGCCCAAGTAGCCGACGGAAGAACCCGCATTGAATCAATTGACTTTCAGCGTGTTGAAGGAGATCAGGGGCGAGTCATTATTGAGATGAATAATGATCGTGCATCGATGGATATTTCACGTGAAGCGGGTAATGTTGTGCTTAATCTCAGTGATGCTGTATTGGCAACCGAGCTTGCACAGCGCTTAGATGTACAGGATTTTGCCACACCGCTTCAGTTTATCGAT
>SLCQ01000033.1 GCA_007125745.1 Nitrincola sp. | reverse complement strand
GTTTTGGGGATTGCTGGCGTTGCAGGTAATGGCCAAGATGAGCTGTTACTGATGCTGTCTGGCGAGCTGGTTGCTCCTTCCGAGCAAGTGAAACTGAAAGGGAAACCTGTCGGTCACTTAGGACCTAATGCTAGGCGCCGGCTGGGGTTGGTAGCGGCCCCTGAAGAACGTTTAGGGCATGCCGCGGCTCCAGATATGAGCTTAACAGAAAATGCACTGTTATCTGGCTCTGAAAGAAAGCGTTTAACACGATATGGTTTTATTAACTGGTCTGCTACGGATCAATTTGCGCAACAAGTCATTACTCGATTTAATGTTAGAACCCCCGGTACTCAGGTGTTAGCCAGAGCATTATCGGGCGGCAATCTACAAAAATTTGTTATAGGGCGTGAAATTGAACTGCACCCGGATGTCATTATTGTGAATCAGCCAACGTGGGGTGTTGATGCCGCTGCTGCTGCATTTATTCGACAAGCACTACTGGATTTAGCGTCAAAGGGTGCCGCCGTCTTGGTGATTAGCCAAGATTTAGATGAGTTACTTGAGGTGGCGGATAGCTTTGCTGCGTTGAATGAAGGTCGTCTCACGCCAGTCAGATCAGCGAAAGGGTTAACTGTGGAAGAGATAGGGTTAATGATGGGAGGTGCACATGATATGCACCCTGCACATGAGGTGAGCGTATGATTCGCCTTGAAAAACGTAAAGAGCCTTCAACATTTTGGCGTTTAGCTAACCCCTTCTTGGCTGTTATTTTGACGATGATTGCTGGCGGCATTATGTTTGCTATGCTTGGCAAAGATCCCGTTGCTGCCATACGTTTAATTTTCTTTGATCCCATTTTCTCAGAAACCTATGGTAGTTACTCACGTCCCCAACTCTTGATTAAATCCGCCCCCTTGATATTGATTGCCATCGGTTTGGCGATCGGTTTTAAAGCCAATATTTGGAATATAGGTGCAGAAGGGCAGTACATCATGGGTGCCTTGTTTGGTGCAGGCGTTGCTTTGCTCTTCTTCCCACAACCGGGGTGGTACATCTTTCCATTAATGATTTTGGCAGGTGCACTCGGTGGGTTTCTATGGGCGATGATACCCGCTATTTTGAAAACACGATTTAACACTAATGAGATTTTGGTTTCTTTGCTTTTGGTGTATGTGGCTGAAAAGATTTTGGCAGCTATGTCACTGGGGCTGATGCGCAATCCTGATATACCTGGGTTTCCTGGCTCACGAGATCTGCGTCGATATGAGGCAGCTCATAATGCTGAGCTATTTGCAGGTACTGGAGTTCACTGGGGCGTGATCGCCGCTACGATTGCAGTCATTTTTGCGTATACCATGATGAAGCGACATATGCTGGGCTACCATGTGCAACTTGCGGGTCAGGCACCTAGAGCTGCACGATTTGGTGGGGTATCTCCCACACGCTTGGTGATCATCTGCTTGGGTATTTCCGGTGCTTTAGCGGGGTTGGCAGGTATGTTTGAAGTCTCGGGACCAGCAGGTCAAGTTCGCATAGAGTTTGCTTCGGGCTATGGCTTTACAGCGATCATCGTCGCGTTTTTAGGTCGACTCAACCCAATCGGCATTGTTTTTGCTGGATTATTGTTAGGTTTGACCTATATCGGAGGAGAGTTGAGTCAAATGATGCTTCAACTACCTAGCTCCGCTATTCAGGTATTTCAGGGCATGTTGTTGTTCTTTTTATTGGCTTTAGACTTTCAAACCAACTACCGACTGAGGCTCTCAAGAGGGGTGCGCACATGATGATTGGATCAATCAATATCGCCGTTTTGTTAGCGGCGCTCATGGTGGCAGCTACGCCAATCTTATTAGCGGCCATTGGCGAATTAGTGGTTGAAAAGGCGGGTGTCCTGAACTTGGGCGTTGAAGGCATGATGATTATGGGGGCATGCGTTGGTTTTATTGTTGCGGTGAATACAGGAAGTCCTTTACTCGGGTTCATAGGTGCCGCGCTTGGTGGAATTGCGCTGTCTTTACTTTTTGCTCTACTGACACAGGCCCTGATGACGAATCAAGTCGCTTCTGGTTTGGCCCTCACCCTGTTTGGTCTCGGTTTGTCTGCTTTACTGGGGCAAAAATATGTAGGTATTACGCCGCCACGGACACCTAAACTGGATTTAGGTTTTTTATCTGACATTCCCTTTTTTGGGCGAGCGCTATTTTCACATGACATTATGGTGTATCTCGCGATTTTGTTAGTAGCGGTTGTTTGGTGGTTTTTAAAATATTCGCGCGCTGGGATGATTCTTCGTGCCGTAGGAGAAAATCACGATGCTGCTCATGCTTTGGGTTATCACGTGAAACGAGTACGTGTATTAGCGATTATGTTTGGTGGAGCCTGTGCTGGCTTAGGTGGTGCTTATCTGTCATTAATACGAGTTCCTCAGTGGACGGAAGGTATGACAGTCGGTATTGGCTGGATAGCGTTAGCGCTAGTGGTGTTTGCAAGTTGGCGTCCATGGCGTGCAATGGCGGGAGCTTATCTGTTTGGTGGTATTGTGGTATTACAACTTAACTTACAAGCGGCGGGTGTGAAAATTCCTGTCGAGTATTTAGCGATGTCGCCGTATATCATTACCATCATGGTTTTAGTGTTTATTTCGTCGGGTAAAGCACGAGGATCGCTGAATGCGCCTGGCTCGCTTAACCGACCCTTTCACGCCTCAAATTGAGGCATTACGTTGTCAATGGGAGACCTAGACTCATGAAAAAACTGTTAACTGTCGGTGCGTTGTGCGCTGCGCTTGCTACACCGGTTGTGGCTGACACAACCAAGGTTGGATTTGTGTACATCGGCCCAGTGGGTGACCATGGTTGGACATATACACATGATATTGCGCGTTTGGCCTTAGAAGAAGAGTTTGGTGATGCGGTTCAGACGAGCTATGTTGAAAGTGTCGCTTCGGGAGCAGATGCTGAGCGTGTC
This sequence comes from Nitrincola sp., assembly GCA_007125745.1. Taxonomy (GTDB): domain Bacteria; phylum Pseudomonadota; class Gammaproteobacteria; order Pseudomonadales; family Balneatricaceae; genus Nitrincola. Next base: position 997 of record SLCQ01000033.1, on the reverse strand, counting down.
ATGACGCAAATGGCGCTGTCGGGAACGGATCTGATCTTTGCAACATCATTTGGTTATGGTCCTGACGTCAACACTGTAGCAGCACGTTTTCCGCAAGTGGCATTTGAGCATGCGACAGGCTACATCCAAGAAGCTGACAACGTAAGCCTTTTCAATGCCCGTTTTTATGAAGGGCGTGCCGTGATCGGTCATATTGCAGGAAAAATGACTGAAACGAACAAGGTAGGTTACATCGCTTCCTATCCAATTCCAGAAGTGATTATGGGTATTAATTCGGCTTATCATCATGCAAAAGCTGTCAATCCAGATGTTGAGTTCAATGTGGTATGGGTGTACAGCTGGTATAACCCAGCGCAAGAAGCGGCTGCGGCTGAAGCATTGATTGAGCAAGGCGTTGACGTAATCATGCAACATACTGACTCCACCGCACCGTTAACGGTGGCACAAGATGCGGGTATTATCGCTTTTGGACAAGCGTCAGATATGTCTGCATTTGCTCCAGAAGCTCATTTAACGGGTATTTTGGATGTTTGGGCTCCCTATTATATTGAACGTGTTCGCGCGGTTCAGGAAGGTACTTGGCAAGCAGATAATGTATGGCACGGTATTGCCGATGGTATGGTCGGCTTTGCTCCGATGAGCGATCGTATCCCCGAAGATGTTCGTGCAGAAGCTGAAGCAATGATTGAAGCGATTGCTTCAGGTGAATATCATCCTTTCACCGGCCCCATTAACAAGCAAGATGGAACACCTTGGCTAGCAGATGGGGAAGTAGCAGAGGACAGTGATTTATTGACTATGGACTTCTATATTGAAGGAATGAAGTCAGAAATCCCAAATTAATCTCACAAACCCTTTATAATAGAAGCCTTCGAATACTCTTCGAGGGCTTTTGTTTTTTTAGCATATTAAAACGCCTTGAGTGCGCCATCGCGCACTCGCAATGATTGGCATATACCCGTTTTTTTGGAGAAATAACATGACTGAGCATCACTAC
>SLCQ01000202.1 GCA_007125745.1 Nitrincola sp. | reverse complement strand
CCATTTGGAAGCACCTACTTTGTCAGTTACCCCGAAAAAATACGCATGGTCGGCCTTAGTTTCAGTACTAATTTAGGTGATATTGCATGGTCAGGTGAAATCAGCCACAAAAGGGATATGCCAATTCAGGTGAACGGCCCACTGCTTGTAGGCGCTATTCTGACACAGTTTGATCCAGGTAACCCTGCCAGTAATGCCGCAGCAGATCGACTCGTTGCTGAGGCTGGCCCGGGTGGAACCATTCAAGGGTATGAAACATTTAATGTAACTCAAGCGCAGACCACCTTTATCAAATTTTTCGATAATGTGATGGGTGCGAGTCGACTCACCTCTATCGCAGAGTTGGGATGGACGCATGTACACGGTCTGGATACGAGTGCAGACGCACTTAAATTTGGTCGTGCCGGTACCTTTGGCTACCAACAAGGAGATAATAGCGGCTTTGTCACCAAAAACTCCTATGGTTACGTTTTGCGTGGTGCCTTAGAGTATCCCAATGCTGTTGCCGGTATGACACTCATCCCTGAGCTAAACTTCCGCCACGGGGTCAGAGGTAATGGTCCTGAGCCAGGTGCGGCTTTCCGTCAGAATGAGAAATCGGTAAACGTGGGTCTGACAGCAGACTATATGAATCGCTATCGCTTTGGCGCGTCTTACACTACTTTCTTCGGCGGTTCTTATAATGCTGAAAAAGATAGAGATTTTATTTCACTAAGCGCATCAATCGCATTCTAAGGCCGGAGAATAAGCATGATACAATTGAACCTTCCTAAGAAATTACTCTGCACCGCTCTTCTCCTGACGATAGCCGGCGGCACAGTGCATGCAAACCCTGATCGTCTAGGAGAGGATTTAACCCCTGTTGGTGCTGAACGTGCCGGTAACACAAGTGGTAGCATCCCGGAATGGACTGGAGGCATTTCGCAAAGTGAAGACCGCTACACCAATCCTTTTTCGGATGAGCAACCCCTCTTTGTCATTACTGCTGAGAACTATCAGGATTATCGTGAAAACTTAACTGATGGCCAAGTTGCCATGTTCCAACGCTATCCTGATACCTTCCGCATGCCAATTTACCCAACCCATAGAACAGCAGCGCTTCCTGATCATATCTACGATGCAGGAAAAGTGAATGCAAACAATGCGCGTTTAACCGAAGATGGTAACGGTCTGCTCAATTTTGATGAAGCACTGGCCTTCCCCATTCCTGAGAATGGTCTTCAGGTGATCTGGAACCATATGACACGCTATCGAGGCGGTGCACTTGAACGAACCTTTGTACAAGTGCCCGTTCAAGCCAACGGTGCTTTTACACCCGTCAGAATAAATGAAAAGCTATCTTGGCCTAGTTACTTGTTAGATAACGATGATGATGAGCGCCACGACAACATTCTTTTCTATTTTGTTCAAGAAGTAACAGCACCTTCCCGTTTAACGGGTACGATTCTTCTGGTACATGAAACCATGAATCAAGTGCAGCAACCTCGCCAAGCTTGGACATATAATTCAGGCCAGCGTCGCGTGCGATTGGCACCAAACATCGCTTATGATGCACCCGGTACTGCAACCGATGGTATGCGCACAACTGATAACCTAGATATGTTTAATGGCGCGCCAGATCGCTACAACTGGGAACTTGTCGGTAAAAAAGAGGTTTATATCCCTTATAATAGCTGGAAACTATTGGATCGTGACCTTTCTTACAGCGATATTATACACGCAGGACATCTGAACCCTGACCTGACGCGCTATGAACTTCATCGCGTCTGGAAAGTAGAGGCTACTCTTAAAGAGGGGCAGCGTCACGTTTACGCTAAACGAACTTTCTACATTGACGAAGATACCTGGCAAATTGCAACCGTTGATCACTATGATGGTCGAGGTGAGTTGTGGCGTGTAGGTGAAATGCATAAGGTCATGGCTCGTGATGTGTTAGTACCCGGCGCTGCAGCCGAAACCTTTTATGACTTACAGTCAGGGCGCTACCTAGTAGGTGGATTAACGAATGAAGAGCGGGTGGGTTACGACTTTACACAACGCTTTAACTTCAGAGATTTTACACCCCAAGCGATTCGCCGAATGGGACGCTAATCAATCGATCTAGACAAAAATGCCCGCAAGTTGCGGGCATTTTATTATCTCGTGATTTCAGTGATTAGAAGCCATTATATGAAAGTATGCTTATTTATAAACTGGCCAGTTGAACAGATTCTACAGCTCTTCTAGCTGTCCAAAAATTACGCTTCCAGTAGGGATTATCTAGTTTTGAAATAATAACGCCACGGCTTGTAGATGCATGCAAGAACTCTCCACCGCCTAGGTAGATACCTACATGTTGCGTTCTTCCCGTTCTAAAAAAGACCAGATCCAACGGTTCCAAAGATTGCCGATTCACTGCTACACCTAAAGATACCTGTTCCGATGTCGTTCTAGGGAGTTCGATATTAAACGCATCCGTAAAAATGTTTTGTACTAATGCCGAGCAGTCGATACCTGACTTGTCCACACCGCCCAAACGGTAGGGTGTTCCAGCCCAAGCCTCATACTTTTCATCTAACACTAGCCTTATGCTGTGTTGCTCAGGAGCCATAATAGGTTCAGGATGATGTACAAGGGGTTGTGTCGCATGACGCCCTGTAGAAAAACAACCTGTTAGTGTTAAAGATAAAGTTAGAACTAAGAAAGTACGCATAAGCATCAGATTAGTATAAAAATTAATCAACAAAATTAACTGAATTTAAACTGAATGACAAGCAATTTATAGTCGTAAGCTGACAAACGCATGAATCTACGTGATCACAGCCTATCTTTTATCCGACAGGCTAGTGAATTTCTGCTAGGATTAGCACAATAATTACTTGGAGAGAACGCTTACGTGTTTACTGATATTCAACTAAATGAACGCCTGCAAAAAGCACTTGATGCCCAGGGTATTACATCACCCACCCCCGTCCAGTCAGCAACCATAGCGCCTGCCTTGGAAGGTAAAGATTTAATGATCAGTGCGGTGACCGGTAGTGGTAAAACCTATGCTTTTTTACTGCCGATGCTACAAGGCTTTCTGGCAAACCCCGCCCCTAGATCGGCCACGCGAGGGCTCATTCTTGTTCCGACAAGAGAACTAGCCGAGCAGGTCAGCAAAAGCTGTGAGCAACTAAGTGCCTTTACACAGATAAAATCGCAAAGTGTTTACGGTGGTGTTAGCTATAAAGAACAGGCAGCACGCTTACGTAAAAACCCTGAAATTATTGTTGCCACCCCGGGTCGCTTAATCGAGCATCTTGAGCGCCAAACTATTGATCTATCAGATTTAGAAATACTGGTACTCGATGAAGCCGATCGCATGCTAGATATGGGCTTTAGTGATGATGTACTGACTATTGCTAAGAGTTGCCGTGACGAACGTCAAACACTGCTCTTCTCTGCTACGCTGGATACAGGTGAAATTAGTCACCTGACCAAACAGGTCATGCGCCAGCCAGAAGCGCTGTTATTGAGCGATGCTAAAACGCAAGTGAAGGCCATATCACAACAGATTATCCTAGCCGACGATCAAAAACATAAAGAGCGCCTACTCAACAAGATACTCAGCGACACTCCCTTTGATCGTGCTTTGATTTTTACCAATACACGCACCGCTGCTGACCAGCTAGGCAACCTGCTTCGCTACAACAAGCACCGCACAGCCGTTCTTCACGGCGATATGGATCAACCACAACGCCGTATAGTACTTCAACGCTTTCGTGATAAAGCGGTTAGTATCTTAGTAGCAACCGATGTGGCTGCTCGAGGCCTGGATATTGAGGGCGTCGACCTTGTTGTAAACTTCATGATGGCACGCAATGGTGATGATTACGTGCATCGCATCGGACGAACAGGACGTGCTGGAAAGCAAGGTATGGCCATCTCGTTTATCTCTGCTTCCGAATGGAATCTAATGTGCAGTATTGAACGCTACCTAAGGGTTAAGTTTGAGCGTAAGCAAATTGCAGGCTTAGAGGGTAGCTTCAAAGGCCCTGCGCATACTAAGTCATCAGGTAAATCGGTGGGTAAGAAAAAGCGCTCGGATACGAAAAAGAAGGAAGCTGAAAAACCGAAAGTTAAAAAACGTGTTCGAGACCAAAAAGCCATTGGTAAACGCCGTCAGCCTCAGGCAGCTAAAGCTGAAACGGTTGATCATGGTTTTGCGCCACTAAAAAAAAGAAAGGCACCTGATGCTGGGTGAAACATCAGGTGCCAAAAGTACAGTTCTATGCTGTAGAAACAGTCTACATCGTCATCTGTGCAACTTTATTTGATCCATATCAATTAACCTAACCATTGATGAATATTTTTACATTTAATACTTTCGCCTAACGCATAATGGTGTGGTTTTCCTCTAAAATGAATTCTGAGATGAGGAGAAGAATAATTTATGACCACCGCCTATATTACGCATGAAGATTGCTTGCTTCATAACATGGGGCCAGACCACCCAGAGAGCCCTGTTCGCTTGCAAGCCATTCGCAAAGTCTTGGAAAGAACAGGCCTAATGGATCATATGGATCAGTTAACGGCGGTACCTGTAACGCCTGAGCAGATCCAATTGGCCCATGCCAAACTTCACCTTAAAAAGCTGGAAATGAAAGTACCCAGCGAAGGGGTTGTCTACACAGATGACGATACGGCTTTATGCCCCCACTCTCTTGACGCTGCGCAATTGGCTGCAGGTGGTGTAATTTTGGCGACAAACCGTGTTTTATCAGGCAAAGCGACGAACGCTTTTTGCGCAGTTCGTCCACCTGGGCATCACGCTGAATATAACCTACCCATGGGGTTTTGTTTTTTTAACAACGTGGCTATCGGCGCATGCCATGCCTTGATGCATGAAGGCATTGAACGTGTTGCGGTACTGGATTTTGATGTTCACCATTGCAATGGTACCGTTGATATCTTTCAAGATCGCCCTGAAGTGCTCGTATGCTCAACTTTTCAGCATCCCTATTATCCCGAGCGATATACCACTATTGAGCGCCCTAATATTGTGAATTGCCCAATACCGGCTCACTCTGAAAATACTGTTTTTCGAGAGGCGATTGAAAAATATTGGATACCCGCACTGGAAGCCCATAAACCCGATATGATTTTCATCTCTGCTGGCTTTGATGCTCATAAAGAAGACCCTATGGCGGACCTAAATTTAGATGAAGAGGATTATCGCTGGGTCACTCAACAAATTATGCAAGTGGCCAACAAGCATTGCCAAGGGCGGATCGTCTCCGTACTAGAGGGTGGCTATAATCCTGTTGCACTAGCCTTTAGTGTGCAAGCACACCTCGAAGTCCTAGCAGGCTTTTAACGTTTCACTTCTTCTCTGGATAATAAAAAAGAGGGCATTTTGCCCTCTTTTTTATTCGCAACCGGTCATCTACCATAAATTTTATCGGGCAACCAAGTAATTAATTCCGGGAAGATGATTAACAATGCAATCACCGACACCTGAAGCACCACGAAAGGTAGTGCACCTTGGTAGATATGACGCGTCGTGATGGCATCAGGCGCCACACCTCGTAAATAAAAGAGTGCAAAGCCGAAAGGCGGTGTTAAGAAACTGGTCTGCAAGTTCACCGCAACCATGACACCTAACCAAATAGGGTCAATATCCATCATTAATAAGATAGGGGCCGTTATTGGAATCACCAAGAAAATAATTTCGAAGGTATCCAAGATAAAGCCGAGTAAGAACATCAGTAGCATTACGAAGATAATGGCGCCGACTTTACCACCTGGCAAGCTATTTAAGAAATCACTCACCAACTCCTCGCCACCCATCATGCGAAACACCAGTGAAAACACCGATGCCCCGATCAGTATGATGAAGATCATAGTTGTGGTATTGGCCGTGGCAAACATCACCTGACGCAGGTTAGAGAGCGTGAGCTTGCGACGTAAAGCAGCCAGCACCATCGCACCCACAGCACCGACCGAAGCCGACTCAGTCGGTGTTGCAACACCGCCTAAGATAGACCCTAACACCGCAATGATAAGCAACAAAGGTGGAATAAGCGTAAAGACCACATCATGGAACAAACGCTTACGCTCTTCATCCGTAACCTCGAGCGCTGGACAGGTTTCTGGTTGAGTGATCGCTTTATAAATCATGAACAACATATAGACGCCCACGAGAATAAGCCCAGGAATAAATGCCCCGGCAAAAAGATCACCTACCGAAACCGGCGTGGGTGCAAAGTTTCCTTTTGCCATTTGCACCTGTTGATTAACCCCTGCCAGCATATCCCCCATAAAAATCAAGACAGTGGAAGGAGGGATAATTTGCCCCAAGGTCCCTGATGCACAAATAACACCCGTCGCAAGCTTTGGATCATATCCGGCTCGCATCATCGCAGGTAGAGATAGCAATCCCATGGTCACAACCGTTGCACCGACAATACCCGTGGAAGCGGCTAATAAGGCACCGACCACAATGACAGACAATCCAAGACCACCCCTTAACTTACCAAACAAACGCCCCATGGTAATTAAGAGTTGCTCAGCGATACCTGACCGCTCCAGCATCATCCCCATAAAAATAAACAGAGGTACCGCAACCAGAACTTCATTGAGCATGACTCCCAGATATCGAGGTGCCAAGCTGGAAAAGTTGGACAGGTCAAAGACGCCCAGAGCGTGCCCTATGGCAGCAAAGATCACCGAGGTACCGGCCAAGGAAAAAGCAACAGGAAACCCCATCATCAACACGCCGATGATGGTAAAAAACATGAGTAAGGATAATATTTCGCCAAGTAATACCGGATCCATGATCAGCCCCCTACCTTATAACGAAAGTTCTCAGGGACCAGCTCTTCATTCTTGGTTAGAATTAAAATACTGCGCATCACCATCGCCAAAGCTTGTAACGCAATCACCGTGACAAAAACCAGTAAAAAGGATTTTACTATGTAGAGACCCGGCATCCCGCCAAAGTTGGAAGAGCCTTCCATAAAACGCCAAGATCTTTGTACATAGGGAATACTATAAGTCGTTAGAATATATAGAAATGGCGTAACAAACAGTACACATCCGATTAAGTCTACCCATGCTTTGCGTTGGATACTTGCGGGTCGATAGAATACATCAACGCGGACATGACCATTCTGAAACAGCGTAAAGCCGGCAATACCCATAAACATCATACCGTTTAGCCAGACATACAGGTCTTGCATCCAGACAAATCCGGTCGAAAAAAAATAGCGCAACACCACAACCGTAAAGCAGACCAACACAATTCCTAGGGAAAACCAGGAAAAAAAATGTCCGAGAATGATATTAATTCGACAGATCAGTCGAACAAGCAATGAAAGCAACTTCATAAGACCTCTTGCTTATTTATGTTTTTGTTTTTATATCAATCGGTAAGCAAAGATCACAGTCATGATCAAGCCTACTACAATGACAAATCGCTTTACCCAAATCCCTGGCAGGTGGCGTGATAAAGACGCTCCTTGGTAGCCGCCTAGCGTCGCTGCAAGCATCATCATCACACCTTCAAACCAAATAATTTTTCCAGCTACAGCAAATGCAACAACCGATATAGACGAGAGCACAAAAGAGAGGCTATTTTTGAGCCCGTTCATTAAATTTAAGTGATTCATACCCGCTGCTGCAAACAGGGCTAATAGCATAATACCTAAACCGCCATTGAAATACCCCCCATAAATTGCAACCAATAGCAATCCTGGTAACAAGGGTAAGGGCAGTCCACTTTTACGCACTCGCGCCATTATCTGTTGGCCTGTAGCAAACATGATTGTTGCAAACAACAATAGAACCGGAACCACAACCGCAAAAACATCGACAGGGGTAATTAGCAACAAAAGTGCCCCTAGCAACCCACCGATCAGAGCGACAACAGACAGAGTTATATGTTGCCTGATGTTGAACTCTTTAAGCTCTTCTCTAAAACCTAACGCACCGCCCGCATAACCCGGCAATACAGCGACAGCACTGGTCGCATTGGCAACAATCGGCGGATACCCCGCCCAAACAAGTGCCGGAAAGGTTAAAAAGCTTCCACCACCGGCTACAGCATTGAGCACACCAGCCAAATAGCCAGCAAGCAACAATACAGCCCAGTCCATCATAGTGAACACCAACTCGGAGTAAATTAGATATTTTGAAACAAAGTTTGGCGTTTATACCCAGTTCGTTGTCATTGGTCAAATATAAATTCTAAAAACTGGTCAGACCATCTTGAAAGATCTTTCTGAACAGGTTCAAATGAAGCAAAAGAAACAATAAAGATAATTCAATGCGATTAAGACCCGAACACTTGGCGTTTTTGCTCCTCGGTATGACCACATTATTTTGGGGTGGTAATTTTGTTGTTGGCAAAGCCGTTTCAACGGCCATACCTCCCATTGCGTTAGCTTGGTGGCGATGGGTGTTTGCTCTTCTGGTGATTCTACCCTTTACCCTGCCTTCACTCTGGTCTATTCGCCACACCCTCAAACAACATTGGAAATACCTTCTAGCGGTATCCGTTTTAGGCGTCGCTAACTTCAACACTTTTGTATATATCGGATTACAAACATCGACTGCTACCGATGCAGTCCTCTTACTATCAGCAACACCCATTATTATTCTGATTTTTTCACGTCTCTTGTTTGATATTCCTATCAGCATCCAGCAAGTCATCGGCATTGTCATTTCACTAACCGGGGTACTGATCATCATTTCGGCAGGTGTTCCTGCGCATTTGAGTACCGTGGTTCAAGGGGCCAGTAGTAGTTTGTGGATTATCGCCGCTGTTTTGAGCTGGTCTCTTTACTCCGTGCTGTTAAAAAAGCGAAGTGGTGACATCAATGGTAAAGTTTTTTTTGCAATCACCTGTCTTATGGGCTGGTTGGTCATCACACCTTTTTATTTCTTCGAACATTGGGTTATCGATAATCAAGTGGAATGGTCATTGAACACCTTGCTCAGTATTCTCTACGTTGGCTTGTTCGCTTCCGTGTTTGCATTCCTTTTCTGGAATCGTGGTGTAGAGATATTGGGAGCAAACCGAGCAGGAAACTTTATCCACTTAATCCCGGTCTGGGCTTTGCTCCTCGCCAGTATTACGCTCGGTGAAAGAATGGCATGGTTTCACTGGGCAGGCATTGCATTTATTTTTTCTGGTATTGCCTTAGCGAGCTTTAAACGTAAAACGACAAATGTCGTTACTGCTAAGTAATTATTGATTTCAAACAAAGAAAGGTTATTCTTAGTAAAAACTTCTAAAAAAGCTGTACAAAACAATAACTCTAACGGAGATCTAAAATGAAACGTCGTCATTTTATCAAAGGTGCCGCCATCGGTGCTGGTGTAGCAGCCACTTCACTTGCCGCTCCTGCTATAGCTCAAAGTCGCATTACCTGGCGTATGGTGACTACCTGGCCCCGTAACTTCCCGGGGTTAGGTACGGGGGCACAGCGTTTAGCTGACCGTATCACCTCTATGTCTGATGGACGCTTAACAGTCCAAGTTTTTTCTGCAGGCGAATTAGTACCGGCTTTGGGCACTTTTGATGCAGTCATTGAAGGCTCCGCTGAGATGAGCCATGGTGCGGCCTATTATTGGCAAAACAAAAGCCAGGCTACTTCCTTTTTTACCGGTGTTCCCTACGGTATGACCTCACGCGAGCTAGCCGCTTGGATGCGCTATATGGGTGGTCAAGAGATTTGGGATGAAGTCTATGACCAGTTTGGTGTCAAAGGCTTCCTTTCTGGTGATACTGGTACTCAAGCAGGCGGATGGTTCCGTAAGGAGCTTACCGGCCTGAGTGACATTCAGGGTCTACGTTTCCGCACCCCAGGTCTAGGCGGACAAGTATGGCAGCGCATGGGGGCCACAGTGGTCAACATGGCGGGTGGTGAAATATATGCCGCTCTACAATCCGGTGCACTTGATGCCGCAGAGTTTGTAGGTCCCTACAATGACCTAGCGCTTGGTTTCCATCAAATTTGTAAAGATTACTATTTCCCTAGCTTTATCGAGCCAGGTCTTGCAACGGAACTAGTCGTTAGTAAAGATAAGTTTTCTGCGCTACCTGCTGATCTACAAGCCATAGTAGAGTCAGCTTGTCAGGCTGAGTACGACCAAGTGGCGTCGGAGTTTTATGCTAATGACCCCATTGCCCTACAGACACTCGTGGAGCAACACGGCGTTCGTGTTCACCAGTTCCCTGAAGAAATTCTTGAAGCAGGTGCAAAAGCCTCTATGGAAATTCTCACTGAGTTAAGAGAGGGTGGTGATGCACTGACTAAGAAAACAGCCGAAAGTTTTGTCAGCGCATTGAATACCCTTCGTGCACGTACCGATACCAATGATATGGCATTTTTGGCTGCACGAGACAGATACTTCAAACTGGATTAAAGACGCATACCAAAAAGGCTGCCAAGGCAGCCTTTTTTATGTCACAAGGAAAGTGATCAACCTACAAACTTAATCATGACCCCTGCCGCAATAGCAGAACCTATAACACCTGCAACATTAGGTCCCATTGCATGCATTAATAGAAAGTTTTGTGGGTTTGCTTCCAGTCCTAACTTGTTAGAAACTCGAGCAGCCATCGGCACGGCTGATACCCCAGCAGAACCGATCAGAGGATTGATAGCGTTCCCTCCCATCATCCAATTCATGATCTTACCCATAATAACACCCGAAGCTGTTCCGATAGCGAAGGCAACTATACCTAAAATCATAATGCCAAGGGTTTGCACATCTAGGAACTTTTCTGCGATAAGGACCGAACCAACAGACAAGCCCAAGAAGATAGTGACAATATTGATCAATGCATTTTGAGCTGTATCACTTAAGCGATCCACTACACCACATTCACGCATCAAGTTACCAAAACAGAACATCCCGAGTAAGGGAGCAGCCGCTGGTAGCAAGAAAGCCACTAAAAAGAGCAACACAATTGGGAAAAAGATCTTTTCACGCTTCGAGACTGGACGCAATTGACTCATGACGATCTTACGCTCACGCTCTGTTGTCAGCAAGCGCATAATGGGCGGTTGCACCATGGGTACTAATGCCATGTATGCGTATGCAGACACCGCAATGGCACCTAACAAATGTGGTGCTAACATTGTGGATACCCAGATCGCTGTAGGGCCATCAGCTCCACCAATGATGCCAATGGCAGCTGCCTCTTGGATGGAGAAGTCCATCACCCCCATCGCTGTTAATCCGACTGCTCCAATGACAGTCGCAAAAATACCAAACTGAGCCGCTGCGCCTAAGAACATCATGCGTGGATTCGCCAGAAGTGGGCCGAAATCCGTCATCGCACCAACCCCCATAAAAATGAGCAAAGGTGCTGCACCAGATAAAATAGCAATACTGTAAAAGTTATACAGCATGCCATTATTGTAACCCGAATCCTGTGCAATCAAAGAAGCGGCGGCTTTTATCGACGCAGGCGCTTCCGCATAAAGCACCTTCATTTCGGCAATATTAGCGCTAGCACTTCCTAATAGAAGTGCTAATTCAGCTAAAACCTCTGCACCACCAAAATGAAAAGCATTTTCGACAGCAGAGTAAGCCATCCCTGCTTGAGGTATATTCGCTAAAATACCACCAAAGCCAATGGGTACCAGCAACAGGGGTTCAAATTTTTTGTTTATCGCGAGATATAACAAAATAATGCCGACAAAAATCATCGCAATCTGACCAGCAGTCAGATTGTAAAGACCCGAGTCATGCCAAATATTTAATAATGTTTCCATTATTAGCCCCTAATTATGCGAGTGACAGCAGGCTATCGCCCACTTGCACAGTATCGCCTTCTTTGACATCGATAGAAACGACAGAGCCTGCACGCGCTGCACGCACTTCAGTTTCCATTTTCATCGCTTCTAAAATCACTAAGACCTCACCTTCCTTGACCTGCTGCCCAGCAGAAACCATGATTTTCCAAATATTACCCGCCAAAGGCGCTGGTACAGGTTCACCGGAACCTGCTGGGGCTGGTGTAGAAGCAGGAGTTGCCGGTTGTGCATTAGTTTCAGAGGCAGTTTGGACATTGGTTACATCGCCACCTTCAGAGACTTGCACAACATAGCTTTGACCATTAACCACAATGGTATAGACACCTGGATCCGAAGCCTTAGCTGGAACCGAGGCTTTCGCTGTGGTGGCAGGCAGGTTGTCTTGCGCTGAAGGAACAGGCTCGAACGCATCAGGGTTGTTGCGATTTTCAAGGAACTTCAAACCGATTTGAGGAAATAGTGCGTAGGTCAATACATCATCGATTTCAGTATCACCTGTCGCTAAAGTAATGCCTTTTTCTTTCGCTATCTGCTTCAACTCAGTCGTTAACTTGTCTACCTCTGGATCCAACAGGTCAGCAGGTCTACAGGTGATCGGCTCCGCACCATCTAACACGCGGGCTTGTAAATCTGCATTGTAAGGTGCTGGTGCCGCACCATACTCACCTTTTAATATAGCTTGAACTTCTTTAGAAATACTCTTGTATCGCTCACCCATCAACACATTAATGACAGCTTGAGTACCCACAATTTGTGAAGTCGGTGTCACTAAAGGTATTAGCCCCAAATCTTCTCTTACTTTAGGAATTTCAGCTAACACATCATCAAACTTATCGGCAGCCCCCTGCTCTTTCAGTTGGCTTTCCATATTGGTCAGCATGCCACCCGGTACCTGAGCAAGCAAAATACGTGAATCAGTTCCGCGGAGGGAGCCTTCAAATTTAGCATATTTCTTACGCACGTCTCTAAAGTAAGCCGCTATTTCTTCAAGCAACTCAAGGTTTAGACCCGTATCTCTATCTAATCCCTGCAAGGCTGCTACTACTGTTTCAGTCGCGGTATGACCATAGGTCATAGACATAGAGGAAATAGATGTATCGACTCGATCAATGCCCGCTTCAATAGCTTTCAAGAGTGTCATATCAGCTAGGCCAGAGGTAGCATGAGACTGTAACTGAACCTCAAGATCAGTTTGCGCTTTTAAACGTGAGACGAGGTCAAAGGCATCGTAAGGGGTTAAGGTACCGGACATATCTTTTATAAAGATGGAATCAGCACCCATATCTTCGAGTGTTTTAGCGTAATCAACCCACATATCCAGGGTGTGGACGCGACTCGTGGTGTAGGACATGGTGCCCTGTGCATGTTTACCACACTCCTTAACCGCCTTGATGGCACACTCGAGGTTGCGAGGGTCATTCATCGCATCAAAGATACGGAATACATCGACGCCGTTTTTGGCAGCACGCTCAACAAATCGAGAAACAACATCATCAGCGTAATGACGATACCCAAGAAGATTTTGCCCTCGCAAAAGCATCTGTTGAGGTGTGTTCGGCATCGCTGCTTTCAGTTCTCTGATACGTACCCAAGGGTCCTCGCCCAAATAGCGAATGCATGCATCAAAAGTTGCACCACCCCAACTTTCAACAGACCAATAGCCAACTTCATCCATTTTGGCAGCAATCGGCAACATATCGTCGAGGCGCATACGAGTTGCTAATAGAGACTGGTGTCCATCACGTAGAACAAGCTCCGTGATTCCTAGCGGTTTTTTTGCATCTGACATGGGGCTAACCTATATGATTTCGTTAAAAGAGAATTATTTATCGTGACGATCTGCACGGTATTTCTTGATTGCAGCTGACATAACGGCGACGAGTACTTGGTCATTAGGCTGACTCGCGCTAGCGGTTCCTTGATTAGGCTTTATTGAAGCGGGCGTAGGAGCTGGTTCTATGCGCATCATAATGCGTGACATAGTCGACGTTGCAATCACCAGCAAGGTCAAAAACACTAACACAAACCCCATACCAAAAACGAGAAGGGATAATCCTTCGGCTACAATATCGTTCATAAACGCTCCTGTTTTGCTCTAGACAGGTAAGTCATCCGCTTTTCATGACTGGACGAGACCTTAGGATTACGTCCAAATAAGACTGCGGCATTTATTTTTTGCACCCAATACCTGTAAGGGCAATTTAAGTTATTACCGCATTAAAGCTAAAAACAACGGATCGAGCAAGCGTATGAGCAAGTTGTAATTTTTTTACAAGCAAATTAGTTAACTCAAGAATAGCCAATAAAGCATACTAGAGAGGACTG
>SLCQ01000123.1 GCA_007125745.1 Nitrincola sp. | reverse complement strand
TTTTTGCCTGTCAAAATATCCACTTGCGCAGTCATACCGGGTATGATGGTTAAGTCTTCATCAAAACCAGATTCAAAAGTCCGTAGTCTAACCAGGAAAAAAGTGTTATCACGTTCATCGGTAATGGTGTCAGCACTGATATGCTCCACTTCTGCTGTTAACCCTCCAAAAATAGCAAAGTCGTAGGCCGTAAACTTGATCATGGCTTGTTGTCCGGGTCGAATAAAGGCAATATCTTTGGGTGATATCCTTGCTTCGATAATCAATTGATCATCTAAAGGAACAATCTCAAGTACTTCACGCCCAGGGGTCACTACGCCTCCTAGAGTGTTGGTGAATAATCGTTGCACCGTACCTCGTACCGGAGCACGAATTTCTGTCTGCCGAACAACATCTTCAAGTCCAGACTCTGCTTGGGTCAACACATTCAGGCGACTTCTAGACTCTGATAACTGTGCGTTCCAACGGTTTCGAACACTCAGTTCTACTTCTCTAATTTTATTACGGGCCTCTTCGATAGCAGCTTCACTTCGAGTAATAGCGGCTTCTGCACGATTTAACTCCCCCCTAGCGTTAGCTAAATCCCGTTCAAGGCGGATAATATCAACATCTGAAACAGCGCCAGATTGAAGCAAAGGCCTTGTTACTTGTAGCTCTCTTGACACTAAAGAGACACTGCTTGCGTGCTGAGATCGAGCCGCTCTGGCTTCACGTAAATCTTGCTCACGTTGTTCAAGTTGACGTTGATGTATAGATATCTGTTCATTGAGCTCTTCCCGATTATTAAAGAAAGTATGGCGCTCATGGTTCACAATATCCGGTGCTTCAAGGACCAGATCGACTGGAAAGTCAGGCTCATCAAGGTTGCCGATTAAAGCCTGTAAACGAGCCACTTCTGCCGTTAAAGAGAGAAACTGTGCGCGACTTTCGCGCAAACTGGAAACAGCACGTGTGGGGTCAATTCTAAGTAACAAGTCACCTTGTTCAACAATCTGACCTTCTCGGACTAAAACCTCCTCGACAATACCTCCATCAAGTGACTGAACAACTTGTAATTGCCGCGAAGGGATAACACGGCCATCACCGCGAGCCACTTCATCCAGCGGTGCATTGGCAGACCAAATAATAAGCGCGATCAGCGCTAAAGCCATAATGAAGAGTATGCGGCGAGCATGCACAGGTTCTTGTTGAATGCGTCCCCACTCTGCATCGACCACCCAATCTTTATGAACGGGTGTGCCTAGCCAGCGACCAAAAATTCTATCCATCAAAGGTGCGCCCTTATGACCAACAGCTTGACTAATTTGGCCGACCTTTTCAAAACCTTGTTGTTCAATGGATTTCTGATCAGACATTATTGAGCACTCCCTACACGCCCTTGACGCAGTGCTTCCATGACCTCAGCTTTGGCGCCATCAGCGACAATTTTTCCTGCATCAATAACGATAATGCGATCAACTAATGCCAGTAAAGAGCTACGATGTGTGACAACAATCATCGTCTTACCTTTACTGTATCGGGATAAATTTTGTTTAAACTGCTCTTCACTAGTGTGATCTAAAGAGCCGGTCGGTTCATCCATGAGTAAAATAGGTGGATCACTTATTAAAGCTCGGGCAATAGCAATAGATTGACGTTGTCCTCCAGAAAGCAATTGACCTCGTTCACCGACTTGCATATCAAAGCCTGCTGGATGAGCATTGATAAAAGGTGCCAAACCACTGAGATTGGCAACTTTCAGTATTTGATGGTCTTCAGCTTGAGGGTAGCCCGTGATGATGTTTTCTTTTAAGGTACCAAAAAACATAGAAACATCTTGAGGTACATAACCTATTTGATGACGAAGCTCACTTGGATCGATCTGTCTAATATCAACACCATCAACCAGTATTGCGCCACTTTCAGGCTGATAAAGCCCTAAAATTAACTTTTCTAATGTAGACTTGCCAGAGCCATTGCGACCTAATATGGCAACATGTTCACCTGCTTTAATATTAAAGGAAAGATCAGTCAGCGCTAATCGTTCATCATCAGGATAGCGAAAGTTGACCCGTTTAAATTCGATACTACCTTTAACTGCCGGACGGCTGATCCAGTTTTTTCCCGAAGGTCGTTCAACCGGCCTTTCCATGATTTCATTGAGCGATTCCATGGCAGTTGATGAATGGTGGTACTGAGCAAGTAAACCAGCCGCTTGACTAATGGGAGCCATGGCTCGAGATGACAAAAGATAAGCTGCAATAAGGCCACCTTGAGTTAACTGTCCCTCTATGAGCATGTAAACGCCAATAATGATAATAGCAACAGCAACCGTGTGTTGTGTCCATTGAGCGCCATTTGTAATGGACGCGGATAACAGACGCATCTGAGCGGCTGTTCTGGTGATAAAAATAGTGGATTGCTCCCAGTTTGTCTGTATTCGGCTTTCTGCACTGAAAGACTTCACTGTTTCAAGATTAGATAAACTCTCAATCAATGTTGAGTTACGCATAGATCCAGCACGCATTGATGTCTCAGAGAGTTGATGCATTTTTGATTGAGCGCTGAGAGCATAAATAAGTACCAATAGTGCGCCCACGATGATTGGAATCACTAAAGGCCAGCCGATAATTGCAATGATTGCCATGAACAAAAGCACAAAAGGTAAATCAACCAGAGCAACCACAGTTAACGAACCCATAAAACTTCTTACAGATTCAAATGATTGAACGTTAGCAGCAAATGAGCCTGCAGAAGCAGGACGATTACTCAGCTTCATGCCAAGTACATGCTCCATAATCGATGATGACAGCTTAACATCAGCTCGGCTGGCGCCTAGATCAACAAACCAGCTCCGCATCATTCTCAGAACAAGATCCGCTATAAGTACAATGATGATACCTGCAGAAAGTACCCACAAAGTGTCAGTAGCATGATTGGGTACCACTCGGTCATATACATTCATGACAAACAAGGGCATGGCAACCGCGAATAAGTTGATCATGATGGCTGCAATAATAATATCACGATAGAGGCGACGGTTTTCTGCAATAACACCCCAAAACCAGTGGCGATCTTTAACTTTTTTAATTTCCGGAGCGCGTTTATCAAAGCGAAACTCTGGACGAGCATAAATCACTTGGCCTGTATAGCGTTGCCTTAATTCAGCAAGTGGCTGATGAACAACAGTATCAGGAAGCTCTGGGAAGATTATTTCAGCAGTATTGTCACCTGCATTAATACTTTTCAGTACACAACTTTGATCATCATTTAAAAGCAAAATAACAGGTAAAAGGTTTTCGTTTAGTTCCTCTATAGCGCTACTACAAATACGGCTAGCAATGCCAGCACGTTTTGCGGCACGATGAAAAACAGAGGGTGTTAAGATACCATCGACAAGTGGCAATCCAGCTATTGCCGTTTGCTCAGATAGTGGTATTTCATGATAGCGAGCAATGATGAGCAAGCAACCCAGTAAAGAGCCGCCGGTTGAGTTACTAGAAACAGACATTAAAAATCAGCCTTGGTCAATCACCGAGCAAGTCAATTAGATTACCCATCGCTCGGTGATGTTATCGTTAGTTGTTAATTAATTTAACAATCTACTCGAAAAACTAGTGCCTATGTCAATATCTGGGCAAGCACTGTCAGCATCAACAACAAATGTTTCAGCACCTAGGTCTGCAAGTGTAGGTAGCCCTTCACGAACGATATCTAATGCTGGAAGAAGTTCTCCCATTAAAGATAATGTGCGTGCGGCAGCGATGCTTCTATCATACAGTGCATTAGTGTAAGCGCGACTGGCTTGAAAGTACTCGTTCTCAGAATCTAACAAATCAAGCAGGGTTCTTTGACCTATATCAAACTGATCTTTGTAGGCAGTTCGAACACGATCAGATGAAATGCGGTGTTGATTCAGAGCAGGTAGCTGTTCATCAATTTTACGAACATCATTAATGGCGATTTGTAACGTTTGTCTTAAGTCTACACACGCTTTATCACGTTCACTCTTCGCGATA
>SLCQ01000111.1 GCA_007125745.1 Nitrincola sp. | reverse complement strand
TTAATCAACTCATCCACTGTATATGCTTTATCGATTGCCGTTTATTGCACCGCTTGGACCTTTTACGGCAGTGTTGGACGAGCGGCAGAAGCAGAACCCAGCTTTTTGCTGATCTACTTGGGCCCAACTCTGGCTATGCTCATCGGCTGGATGTTGATACGCAAAATGGTGCGTATAGCACGTGCACAACGCCTCACATCGATTGCCGACTTTATCAGTGCGCGTTATGGCAAGAGTGAAGCCATAGGCTCCCTCGTTGCGGGTATCGCCGTTATCGGCATCATTCCTTATATTGCACTTCAACTGAAAGCGATCACCGTTAGCTTTGATGTGCTGACTGGCTATAAAATAGCGGATCGTCAGTCGGGAGCCGATATCTCTTTTTTGCTGGATCAGTCTTTCTGGATCTCCATCGTTCTGGCCATTTTTATCATTCTGTTTGGTACTCGCCAACTGGATGCGAGTGAGCGCCATGAAGGTATGGTCACGGCAATCGCATTTGAATCACTCATTAAGCTATTGGCTTTTTTGGCAGTCGGCATTTTTGTTGTCTTTGTGCTCTATTCAGGCCCAGTCGACCTATTTGCACAAGCCGCGGCACACCCGAGTATCACGGGTACCTTTGGTATGGAAAATGTTCCGGGCGGAGCCGCAGGCTGGGTGGGGCTGTTATTACTTGCCACCCTGGCATTTTTGACCCTACCTCGACAGTTCCAAGTCTTGGTTGTCGAGAATGTAGATGAACGCCATATTAAGCGTGCTTCTTGGCTATTTCCTCTGTATCTACTAGCCATCAACATTTTTGTCATACCCGTCGCGCTGGCTGGGTTAATGCTGGGTGATGCGGCAGGTGCACCCGATAGTTTTGTGTTAACACTTCCCTTATCTGCAGGCCTTGAATATCTACCTTTACTGGTCTTTATCGGTGGTTTGTCCGCCGCCACCAGTATGGTGATCGTAGAAACCATTGCATTGTCTACTATGATTAGCAACCAACTGGTCATGCCACTGTTGCTTCGTTGGCGTCGACTCCATCTGGATCAAAGCAGTGACTTAAGCGGTTGGTTACTCAGTATCCGCCGTATTGCTATCGTGCTGATCCTGCTATTGGGGTATTTATATGTTGCTCTAATAGGAGATTCATACTCTTTAGTCACCATAGGTCTCGTCTCCTTTGCGGCGGCAGCTCAGTTTGCGCCAGCGTTACTATTGGGCATGTTTTGGCGCGGAGCCACACGAACTGCAGCCGCTGCCGGTCTTATTGGTGGTTTTATTGTCTGGTGTCATACTCTTTTAATTCCTGGCTTTGCACAGTCCGGCTGGCTCCCTCTTTCACTAATCACCGAAGGTCCTTGGGGTATCGAGTGGCTTAGACCTTACCAACTATTCGGCATGACTGGCCTTGATATCCACACACATGCACTTTTCTGGAGTATGTTAGTCAATATTGGTCTTATTTTATTGGTTTCACAATTCACTCGACAAACGAGTCTTGAGCAGACGCAGGCCGCCCTCTTTACGCAAGCCTTTAGTCAAGATCGCTTACACACCAACCTCTGGCAGGGTCACACCAGCCAAGGTGAATTAAAACAACTTCTCACCCGATATCTGGGCCCTTTAGCAACAGAGCGCTTTATCAAGAGTTTTGCTGAACTAGACAGTCAAGACGATTCCCCCGCATCGCCCGATATGGTCAGCCAAGCAGAAAAACAATTAGCGGGTGCGCTAGGAAGCTCTTCGGCACGTGTACTGATCAATTCAGTGGTGCGTGGTGAGGCACTCGATTTGCAAGCCGTCCTCAGCATTTTAGACACCACCTCGCAAACCTTAGAATACAACCGACGATTGGAACAAAAATCAAACGAGTTAACACGTATTGGTAACGAGCTACGTGCGGCTAACGACCGTCTTAGAGAGTTGGATAAACTCAAAGATGAGTTTGTGGCAATGGTCAGTCATGAGCTACGTACTCCACTGACTTCTATCCGTGCCTTCGCTGAAATTTTGAAAGAGACAGAAGATATTCCGATCGAAAAGCAACAACACTTTTTGGAAGTGATTGTCAGAGAAAGTGAACGTTTATCACGACTTATTGAGGAAATTCTAGATTTAGCCCGTTTAGAATCGGGCCGCATGACGTTAAAACCTCAAGATGTTGACTTGGTTCCCGCATTAAAGCAATCCATTGATGCAGTCACACGCTTATTTGAAGAGCGCAATGTCGAGCTTAGGTTACACCTTGAAGTCGATTCAGCTTGGGTAAAAGCGGATGTAGACCGCCTTCAACAAGTGTTAATTAACCTTCTCGAAAATGCACGAAAATTTGCATCGGAAGAGCAACCTAAAGTCCATGTCATGTTAAATAAAGTCGGTCAGTTTTACCGCATTCGTGTAGAAGACAATGGTGTTGGTATCCCACTGGATCACCGAGATCGTGTATTTGAGAAGTTCCATCAAGTTGAACAAGGCAGTAAAGAGCAACCTAAAGGTCGCCCCAAAGGCACAGGACTGGGCTTACCCATCTGTCGTGGTATTCTCACTCACTTAGGTGGAAAACTCTGGGTTGACGATCCTGAAACGCTGGGGGGTGCCAGTTTAATTATGGAACTGGAAAAAATTGACCCACCGGCTAACGAGCAGTCATCTTAAAGAACACCCCACTTACAACATTGCCTCACGCTGTAGCTGCCATTTTTTGCAAACTACGCACCTCTATTAATGCCGTTTTTAGTTGCAGTTGGCGGCTTTCGGTTAGCTCACGTCTATCGATCCAACCATCCGGCACTCTATTCAATGAAGTCGCTTTCATTTGCGAAGCCAAGAGCAGGTCAAATAGAAGCTTAAAAGCTTCTTTTAACGCTTCTGCTTTGGTCTGACTGAGAACATTTTGAGCGGTTAACACCTCTATACGCCCCAGGCAATCTTGTTCTTTAACACCTTTACGTAAGGCTAATAAGCGTAATGCAGCCTGCATGGGAAGCAATCCTTGGCGTTTAAGGTTAAGGGCGTATTGGTGAGGGGCATCCTGATCATCACCCACAATTCGATCAAACCTGTCTAAGGCCACACGGGTTTCATCCTGCAAAGCATTCATTTCATCCAGAAAAAGGCTTGCATTGGGCATTAACTCCGTCAAATAGTTGCGAAAATCATGGGCTAATTCCCTATGGCCATAAACAGGCGAAAAGTCCAACAAAATATTGGATAGCTGTACAAGCTTGACCGTTCTTCGCCCACTCCATAATCGCATCTGCTCACACCACTGACTGAGTGGTTTTCGCCACAGCGGCCAGCGCGCCATCACATGCCCTTTGCACAGTGGGATACCCGCATCATGAAGTTTATCGGTAAAGCGCTCAGCCAAAGATTGAAACCAGGTATCAATCTCCAAATGACGCTCTTCTGGGTAATCTTCGATGATCATCGCATTATCTTGGTCTGGCCCTAATAAGCTTTCATGCCGGGCGCCAGACCCTAGCGTTAACACACAGAAACGACAAGGAGGATGCCCCCAGCCCTGCTGTTGCATTTCATCCAAAGACACCTGAATGGCTTGACGATAAATCCAATCATTATGATCGCTGAGTACTTGACTGATTCGCCAAGCGGGAACATCTAGAGATTGCAACGCCTTTACTAGGGCAACCTGCCAATTTTTATAGGCAGAAAGGCTTTGCTCATGTTGAATAACATTGAAGGCTTGCTTTAATGCATCTAAACATTGGGGCCAATGCTCTGTGGTGGTTAGCTTATCGCTAACAAAGAGCGTGCGCCATCCAGACTGGGTCATATTTTGCTCTCTTTTATTATTCTATTCACTACCAGCCTAGCCTGTTGAACGCATCTTGTCTTTAACACTAAAGGCGATAAAAAAGCTGATCTAGCGCAAAAAAGTGAGCATTTTTACAAAAAAACCATAAAAATCGCAGTATTACCGTTGCAATCTACTAGTCTATCACGTGATAATCACGTTCAATTGTACTTTTTAAACACATACGATGATTAAGGTATAGCAGGATATCGGATGCAACTGAAAAACACTGGCTCATCAGCTCGTAGCGTTAAGGGAATTCCAACCAAACACCTGATCGCCCTAGGCTTGGCAGTTTCTGTGACCCTTACTGCTGTATTTTGGCCAGAAGATCAGCCTGACACCGTTGCAGCATCTTCATCAACGCACCCCTCAGAAACAACAGCTCAAACACCGACAACAAACCTATCACCCCAGATTCGCTATCGTACCGAAAATCAAACAGAAGACAGTGATGCAAAAGTAAATCTTACTCAATCAAGTCCTGAACAGGAAACCTTTCCTAGCGAATCAGCTTACGCTGATCTTGACTACTCCCAACAGGATTTAGTTGCAGACGATGAGATCATTTTTGAACCCTTGCCAATAGTCGCTGTAGAGCCTCCCGTTGAATCTGAACTTCGCATCACCATCGATGAAGGTGATACTTTAAGCACATTGTTTGATCAAGCAGAGATCGGGCAAACGGTGATGTACCAAATATTATCAGCTGATGAACAGTTACTGGCCTTAGACATTTTGCGACCCGGCAATGTTTTAACCTTCCGTAAAGATCCAGAAACCCTTGATCTGGAAGAGATGGAACTATACATCCATGCGGGTAACCAAGTCATCTACCGCCGTGTTGACGACGAAAACTTTGAATTTGTCGAAGTGATTCACGAAGGTGAATGGGAACAGGAAATAATTGCGGGTGAAATTTTCGGAAGCTTTTATGTTTCCGCTATCCGAGCGGGTTTAAGCAAAGCTGAAATTCATGAAATTAACAAACTCATGAGTGAACAGATCGATTTCAATCGACAAATACAGGCAGGTGATCGCTTTCAAGTTGTTCGTAATACCCAGTACGTTAATGACGAGTTGACCGGGCAAAGCTCGATTGAAGCTATTCGCTTACAACAACGTCGCAACTCCTATACCGCTTTCCTTTTTGAAGATGGTAATTATTACGACAGCAAGGGAGAAAGCTTAACTAGAGCCTTCCGCCGCTTACCACATAATCAAAACTTTCGAATCAGCTCAGGTTTTAATCCAAACCGAAGACACCCAGTGACGGGCCGTGTATCGCCCCATAACGGGACTGACTTCGCCATGCCAACAGGAACCCCTGTTGTCACGATAGGCGATGGTGTAGTTACCCGTGTTGAAAACCACCCCTTTGCAGGTCGCTACCTAGAGATACGACACAATAGCACCTATACCACCCGATACCTGCACATGCATCGTATTGATGTACGCCGGGGTGAAAGCGTAAAACGTGGACAGCGCATCGGTTTATCAGGTGCAACAGGTCGCGTCACAGGCCCTCACCTTCACTTTGAGCTACACGTTAACGGTAGACCGGTTAATGCAATGACCGCTGACTTACCCCTTGCAACATCGGTACCCAAAGAGCAAATGGCTAAGTTTACCAAGCGTGTTGATGAACTGGTTTCTGTCATGGAAGTTGCCCGGGAAGAGCAGTTTGCTATGCGTCGAAGTGATTCGCAACCGGATACCTAATGCCCCACCTGATCTCCTAACGCTCTAACATGGAGTTAGAGCTTTCATTACTACTGCTACTCATGCTCGCGGCGCTTGCCGCGGGCTTTATTGATTCTATTGCAGGGGGCGGTGGATTAATCACCCTGCCCGCATTGCTCGCAACAGGCATGCCTCCTGCTCTCGCACTGGGCACAAATAAGTTACAAAGTTGTTTTGGCTCTTTTACAGCAACGTTGTATTTTTGGCGCCAAGGACTCATCCGGATATCAACGCTTTGGCCTCACATACTCTGCACCTTTATGGGTAGCGCACTTGGCACCCTATTGGTTCAACACCTAGACTCTACCCTGCTCAGCCGCTTACTTCCGTTTTTGCTCATCGGCTTCTCAGTATATTTCTTACTATCTCCCAAAATTAGTGATCAAGACAGCGAGCAACGTTTATCTCCCTTACTCTTTGCGCTCCTTATTGGCACCAGTGTCGGATTCTATGATGGTTTTTTTGGGCCAGGAACCGGCTCTTTTTTTGCCCTAGCCTTTGTCGCCCTGGCCGGTTTTGGACTGGCTAAAGCCACCGCTCACACTAAATTACTCAATTTCACCTCCAATATTGCATCTTTACTTTTTTTTGCATTGGGCGGTCATGTACTATGGAGCGTAGGATTAGCCATGGCGGTAGGTCAATTCATTGGGGCTAGAATAGGTTCCCGCCTAGTCATAAGCCACGGTGTAAAATTGATTCGACCATTATTAGTGGGTGTTTCGTTAGTCATTAGCTTAAGACTTCTTTGGCAACATTACATGTAACTGATTTGCCAAGAGGCATTTCGAAGAGGAACTTTTTATGTCTCGATCTGTTATTACCCTGTTGGCAGGCATCACAATAATGTTCAGCGCAACTCTATTCGCGCAGAGCAATACACAATTTACACTTCTGGCCACTCCCGAGGTTTTGAACTCAGAGGAAGGGGAAGTACTCCAAGTGTTTCTACCACCAGCCTGGCACACCGTGCATAAAGAGTGGCTGGATCATCGCGGTGTCAAAGAAGTCGTCCCAGATGACCAAACGATTATTAACTGGCGTGAAATGCTTGCTTTCCAAGTGATCGACAAGGTCAAGATGCCGCCCCAAGCCTATCTCGATCAGTTAAAAAGCGCACTGAGTGAAAGTTGTGACTTCAGTCATTTTAGAAGACTATCAGGCTCAGTCCGTGCTCATTACGAAGAGGCCGTTCAAATTAGCTGGTGTGGTCAGGTCGCTGGTGCTGAATGGGGTGAAATTGTATTAACTCGCGTCATTTCTGGCGAAAACACCCTCTACAGCCTCAATAAATCTTGGCGTACCATTCCGTTTCGATCGGTCGAAGCCATAGGTCTACCTGAAGAGGAGATTCAACATTGGCTTGGCATTATCAATAGAAGCCGCTTATGTGATACGCGCCGCGACGATTGTTAACTATCAACCTTCTGATTTATGCCACAAAACTGCTAGAATATGAATGTGATAGATCCAGTTCAGGGAGATAGCCTTTGATGTGGCGTACTGTACAACCTTATAAAAACACACTGGTTGCCGTTGTTTTATTTTTGATTTCTACTCATTCACAGGCGCAATCAGCATTTGTGCAGTATTTTAAGGATGAAACAGGAAGTACAAATTGGCAATACGTTGCTAATTTTTCGAGTGGTATCTTAATTATCATTCTATCGATTGTCGCACTTTTCCTGTTATTAACTTGGCGTAAAGCTTTTCATGCAAACAAAGCATTAACCGACATTCGAGATCAACTAGAGCAACGTGTTGAGCAACGAACAGCTGAGCTCAAAGCATCCGAGTCCTATGTTGCCAACATTCTGCGCTCCCTGCCCTTGATGCTTGTTGGCCTCAACAACCAATTTCAAATCACTCACTGGAATCGTCAAGCTGAAGAAATTGCAGGAATTTCCACAACCGATGCCTTGGGCAAAGATTTATGGCAAATATACCCAACCATTAACATTACACCTGCACAAATTGAACAGGCAATAGAGCAACAAGAACCTATTCATATCAAACAAAGCCAGAGCGGGCTTTACTACTTCAACATCATTATTTACCCCTTACAGGAACTCGATAATGGTGGTGCTGTATTGCTCATTGATGATGTGACACAAAAGATACTTGCCGAAAACATGTTAGTCCATAATGACAAAATGGCATCGATGGGTGAGTTAGCGGCTACGATGGCGCATGACATCAACGCTCCACTTCAGGGTATATTGTTTGACCTGAGTAGCTTTCAGGGACTGCTTGCGAATGGCCGTTTGATGCAACAGGATAGTGAGTGCGGTAAAGAGGTCGAGCGGCTTAACCATCTGTTAGAGGATGCCTCTGAGAAAGGCCGTAATGTTTCCGCCATCATCAACAACCTACTGAATTTTTCTAGACAACGCACCGACAAAAAGATTTTGGTCGATATTGCTGAGTTGATGGAACACACACTAGAACTTGCGAGTGACGTTTTGGTTTCACATGACAATGTTCGCTTCAATGATTTCGTGATAGAAAAACACTATGCGGCTTCGTTACCTAAAATAAACTGCTATAACATTGAACTACAACAAGCCTTTTTAAGTCTCTTTAGGCATGCCTTTGATGCGCTTATTGAGCAACCTGGCTCTGCTGTACCCACGATTAGAATTGATATTAACGAATCCTATGACAGCTTATGGGTGCGTATTAACCACAACGGCAAACCCCTGAGTGATGAAGAGCAGATGTCTCTATTTGAACCCTTTTTCAGTTCAGAAAGTAACACTCCAGAAACCAATGAAGCTGGCAAGCGTTTGTCTTTTGCTTATTTTATCATTACCGATCAACACCAAGGCCATATGGCAGTGACTTCTGACGAGCATTCAGGAACCACCTTTCATATGCAACTAGGCTTGAACTACAACCCTGATCAATCTTTAACATGATGGAAAGCTTTGATGACTGCACCTTTACTGAATATTCGCGACTTATCCATCGCCTTTGCAAATAAAAAGGTCGTTGAAGGTGTTAACCTCGACATTGATAAAGGTGAATGTGTTGCACTAGTAGGCGAGTCTGGCTCAGGAAAATCAGTCACGGCTTTATCAATTTTATCGTTACTTCCCTACCCCTTGGCGAGTCATCCCACGGGTCAAATACTGTTTCATCAGGAAAATCTTTTGGCTTTAAAAGAGCCTCAACTGCGTGCTATTCGCGGCAATCGTATCAGTATGATTTTTCAAGAGCCGATGACATCCTTAAATCCATTACATACCGTGGAAAAACAGATTGGGGAGAGTTTACAGCTACATGCGGCTATGAACCGCCAGCAGATGCGCACTCGGATATTAGAGCTACTGGATCTTGTTGGTATTCCATCGCCAGAAAAGCGTCTCAAGCAATATCCACACGAGTTATCCGGTGGCTTGCGTCAACGTGTCATGATCGCAATGGCACTTGCAAATGAACCAGAGCTCTTGATAGCCGATGAACCGACTACAGCACTGGATGTCACCATACAACAGCAGATTTTAGAGCTGTTAAGGCACCTGCAAGAAAAGCTCAACATGTCGATTCTGCTCATTACACATGACTTAAATATTGTGAAACGCTTTGCTGATCGGGTTTATGTCATGAATCAAGGGCATTTAGTCGAATCAGCCTCTACACAAGCACTTTTTGAACAACCCAAAGAGCTTTACACCCAAACATTACTGAATGCAGAGCCCGATGGTAAGCCAGCTTCGCTTCCTGATAACACGTCTATGGTTTTATCAACCGATAAACTCAAAGTATGGTTTCCAATCCATAAAGGAATCTTTAAGCGTGTTGTAGACCACTATAAAGCCGTCAATGAAATTGATATCTCATTACGACAAGGTGAAACCTTAGGTGTGGTAGGTGAATCTGGATCAGGCAAAACAACTCTGGCCCTAGCCATTCTGCGACTGACTCAGTCCAAAGGTACTATCCATTTCAGTGGTCATGACCTGAATCAACTGCCACAAAAAGCGGTCAAACCGTTACGTAAGCAGATGCAGATCGTCTTTCAAGACCCTTTTGGGAGTTTAAGTCCCAGAATGTTGGTGGGTGAGTCAATTGCAGAAGGGTTAGAAGTGCATGGCATCACCGATCCAGCGGAGATAGACAGACGAGTAATACAGGCCATTAGTGATGTAGGGCTTCCCGCAGACATTCGTCATCGTTATCCTCATGAATTCTCAGGCGGACAACGCCAGCGTATCGCTATTGCGCGTGCGCTAGTTCTTCGCCCGGAACTGATTGTATTAGATGAACCCACATCCGCACTGGACAGAACGGTCCAAAAGCAGATTATTGAACTGCTTCGTGACCTTCAGGCGCGCTATCAAATAAGCTATCTGTTTATTAGCCATGATTTGGCTGTAGTTAAGGCACTCAGCCATCAACTGCTGGTGATGAAGGATGGTATAGCCGTAGAACAGGGGCCAGCAGAGGCTATCTTTGATCGCCCTGAACACCCCTATACTCAACAGCTCTTAAAAGCCGCATTTGTGGAATCTGCGCGTCCTTGCGCATAGCATTGATTAGTGTCGCTTAATCGTCGCTTGAGATCGTAAGCTATCCACTCGATTTTGGTACTCCTGCTGACCCAGCGTAGCGCCGAGGATGGACATCATCAATGCCATCTCTTCTTCAGAGAGCACGCTGTCTTTATGGTCGACAGCATCCAGTCGAAGCAGCGCAAAACTACCATCACGCTGTTGCATTAAATCGAACCCTGGTGTGCGATCAGCGGACATGGAAAACAATCGGCTACGTAGCTCTGATGGGACTCTCGAATCCGATCTATCAGCTTCAGTAACGACACTCCACTGAAACTCACCCGTCAGGCTTTCTAAGGTCTCACCATTTTTAAGCGCGGTTAACCAATCTCTCATTTGTTGCTCTAGGGTGTCTGATGCCTTCGCTGTAATCAGCTCCAACTCAAGCTCATCTCGAATTTCGTCAAATGTGATTTGACGACTAGGTAGGTGTTCATTGACACGCACAACAACGGTACGCTCACGATCCAACTCAATAGGCAAACTGTTTAAACCTTCACGAAGCAGATCACTGCTAAATGCAGCTTCTACCACGCGTGAGTTTCTACCCAAGAAATGGTCACCACCATCTCGACTGATCGGTTCAGAGCGTTCGATTACTAGGTCTAACTCTTCAGCAGGTACAATTAAATCTGCCGCTGAAAAAGATAGGTCAGCTAAACGCTCCATCTCTTCAACGTAGCGCATTTCAGCATCACGTTCGGCTATCTCTAGCCTCAGATCAAACGCGGCCTCTTCGAAACTCGGTCTCTCAGTCTGGCGAATGTCATCTAAACGAATAATGTGAAAACCAAATTGCGTTTCAACGGGTGCGGTGATTTCACCCAGGGTATCCAATGCAAACAATGCATCTGCGAACTCTTCAACGAGCGAGTCATGGGTTAGTACACCCAACGAGCCACCTTGAGCAGAAGAACCTAGATCATCGGAGTATGAGCGAGCTAATTCAGCGAAATCAGCGCCCTCTTCTAACTCTAAAAACAGCTCTTGAGCCTTGGCCAAAGCCGCTAATGCATCACGTTCACTGTTTACTTCGATAAGAATATGAGAAACCCCACGTTGTTCTTCCGAAGAAAAGTCTGCCAGCATTTGCTCATATATTTCCCGCACTTCATCATCACTGACCAATGAAGGATCAACAAAGTCGTTGCGGTCCAGCAAGACATAGTCCAGCACAACTTTCTCTGATGTTTGCAAGGAGGAAGCACGCTGATCATATAATTCGCGAATCTCCGCTTCCGAAACTTCGGTATCGTTAAGAATAGAGAGCAAAGGTACTCT
Source organism: Nitrincola sp. (assembly GCA_007125745.1). GTDB lineage: Bacteria > Pseudomonadota > Gammaproteobacteria > Pseudomonadales > Balneatricaceae > Nitrincola. The sequence continues at coordinate 2,812 of SLCQ01000111.1, read as the reverse complement.
GATCCACGCAACATCACGCGTTTGCTGATCAAGTCGAACGATGCGCTCAACTTCATCACGCGTGCTGAATGACGATAACAGATACGCCGCTTGCTCTTGATCTGTTAAGGTTTCCTTTCTAAGTAACTCACGGAACATCAGCGGTGTGAACCCGGCGTTGCGCAGTACCATTTCAAACTGGTTGCGGTCAAAGCGACCATCAACCTGGAATTCTGGTGTGGCTACGATCAATTGATCGATCATCTCCTCAGACAGAAAAAGTCCTTGACGTTCGGCAGATTGAACCAGCAAAGCTTGCTCAATCAAACTATCCAACACTCCACGCTGAAGCAGGTCATCATCTAACAGAGTTGGATCGGCATCAGCACCCATTTGCATAAGCAACTGACGACGTTGTAGGTCGACTCCACGCATTAAATCGATCACGGCAATATCTTCACCGTTAACCTCTGCTGCTGGCTTTTCTTTTGATCCTAGACCGACCAACGATTCTAGACCAAACAGCGCAAATGTGACCGCAATGAGACCTACGATGATCTTGGCGATTATACCTTTTGAGTTGTCCCTGATGGCTTGAAGCATTGTTAGCAATTACCTTATGTGTTTCATAAAAAAAGCGCACCCTCAGGAATGCGCTTTCTTAGACCGTAACGATCAGATTACTTGTTTACCGCATCTTTTAACGCTTTACCTGGCTTAAAAGTAGGCAGGGTAGCAGCGGCAATTTCAATTGGCTTGCCAGTTTGTGGGTTACGACCTGTACGCGCTGCACGCTCTTTCACTGAAAAGGTTCCAAACCCTACTAATGCAACAGATTCGTTGTTTTGTAGCGCTTTAGTCACGGCTTCTAGAGTCGCATCCAATGCACGACCAGCAGCTGCCTTAGGTAGATCTGCAGAAGCTGCAATTGCATCGATCAATTCTGACTTATTCACATTGTTCCCCTTAATGCATCGTTATTTTGTTCTGTTCACGTGGCATGCCCAGTTACACTTCAGGCCACTTTATACCAATACACAGTTTATGGTGTCAACCGAAAAGCCCCTTTTAATGGGGCTTTCAGCGTTTAATGAGTACTTAATTGTCCTGGCTCAGTTTTTACGCCTGATCCTTCTTTAGAGACAATCTCGCTTTCACTGATCTCTAAAGGTTCTGGCGTTCTCGTCAAAGCGATCTCCAGCACCTCATCAATCCATTTTACCGCAATTATATCCAAGTCTGCCTTAATATTTTCAGGTATTTCTTTTAAATCTCGTTTATTTTCATCAGGAATCACAACTGTTTTAATTCCACCACGGTGTGCTGCCAGTAATTTTTCCTTTAATCCACCGATTGGAAGCACCTGCCCTCTAAGTGTTATCTCCCCAGTCATGGCCACATCAGATTTTACCGGAATGCCGGTCAACGCAGAGATAAGCGCTGTGCACATGCCGATACCAGCACTTGGACCATCTTTCGGCGTGGCTCCTTCCGGCACATGGATGTGAATATCTTGCTTTTCATGAAAATCGGGATGAATGCCCAGTTGCATTGAGCGATTGCGCACAACCGTTAAAGCCGCCTGGATAGACTCTTTCATCACATCACCCAAAGAACCGGTATGAATTTGACGCCCTTTACCTGGAACAATGGCGGCTTCAATACTTAAGATTTCACCCCCTACTTGCGTCCAAGCCAGCCCTGTCACATGACCAACTAGGTCCTCTTCTTCAGCTTTGCCGTAATTATGTTTTTGTACACCAGAGTAGTGCTCTAAATTGTCCAAAGTGACGGTTTGCAAGTCTTCTGTCATGTTACCCAAAGCAGATTCACGCACCGCTTTACGACAAATTTTGGCAATTTCACGCTCAAGGCCACGCACACCTGCTTCACGGGTATAGTAGCGAATTAAACCCAGAATAGCCTCATCGGTAAACATCAACTCTTTGGCCTTTAAACCACTTTGTTTCATCTGTTTAGGAATGAGGTATTTTTTCGCAATGTTGAGCTTTTCATCTTCGGTATAACCAGGAATTCGAATAATTTCCATACGATCCAATAGCGGGCCCGGAATATTCATCGAATTTGATGTGCAGATAAAAAGCACATCGGAAAGATCCATATCGACTTCAAGGTAATGGTCGTTAAACGTACTGTTTTGCTCTGGATCCAACACTTCCAATAAGGCAGATGATGGGTCACCTCGGTGATCCATCCCCATCTTATCGATCTCATCTAACAAAAACAGCGGGTTTTTGACGCCAGACTTAGTAATTTTCTGTACTAGCTTACCCGGCATGGAGCCGATATAGGTTCTGCGATGCCCTCTAATTTCAGCTTCATCACGAACACCACCTAAGGCCATACGCACATACTGACGATTGGTAGCACGTGCTATGGATTTACCCAGAGATGTTTTACCAACACCTGGAGGGCCAACCAAACACAGTATGGGGCCTTTCAGCTTACGAACACGCTTTTGTACCGCTAAGTATTCAACTATACGCTCTTTGACTTCTTCCAAACCAAAGTGATCTTCATCCAGTATTGACTGGGCTCTTTGCATATCCAAACGGACTTTCGATCTCTTTTTCCAAGGCACCTGAAGCATCCAGTCGATATACCCACGAACTACGGTAGCTTCGGCACTCATCGGCGACATCATCTGGAGTTTTTTGTGCTCTGCCAAGGTTTTCTTGAGAGCCTCTTCAGGCATATCAGCCGCTACAATACGACGACGTAACTCGTCCATATCATTTCCGCCACTTTCATCCATATCGCCCAGCTCTTTCTGAATAGCCTTAATCTGCTCATTCATATAATACTTACGCTG
>SLCQ01000249.1 GCA_007125745.1 Nitrincola sp. | reverse complement strand
CCAATCAAAGTCACTTAGCGCACCAGTTACAGGATAATCTGACCTGTTTTCGTTTAACATTTAGCTCTCAGGCCATCGTTAAAGAGGATTGATAGTGACCACGCATTCTACAACCGCATCTGCTGTAATGGCTCACCCGCAAGTGTTGATCGTGGATGATGAGTCGGATATTAGAGAGCTCATCAATATGACCTTGTCACGCATGCAGATCAACTGCCTTGAAGCTGAAACACTTGAGCAGGCGCGTGACCTTCTCAAACAACATGGAGAGAAAGGCATTCAGCTGTGCCTGACCGATATGCGCTTGCCGGATGGCAATGGCATGGAGCTTATTTATCAAATTCAGAAGCAATATTCTCAAATACCTGTGGCAATGATTACGGCTCATGGCAATATGACCAGCGCTATCGAAGCACTAAAAGCCGGTGCTTTTGATTTCTTAAACAAGCCTGTCGAGCTTCAGACGCTCCGAAATCTCGTGACATCAGCGCTTCGTTTGGACCAGCAGCAAAAAACTGTGTCACATAAAGATCATGGCCCAGAATTGATGGGACAGTCTAAACCTATTCAAAAGATTCGACAGTTAATTGAGCGTTTAGCAAGGAGTTTGGCGCCAGTTCACATACATGGAGAATCTGGAACTGGGAAAGAGCTTGTGGCGCGCATGCTTCATCATCGTAGTCATCGATCGGATAACCCCTTTATTGCGGTTAACTGTGGAGCTATACCTGCTGAATTGATGGAAAGCGAGTTTTTTGGTCATCGTAAGGGTAGCTTTACAGGTGCTACGCAAAACAAAGAAGGGTTGTTTCAGGCGGCGGAGGGAGGTACTTTGTTTTTAGACGAAGTGGCTGATCTGCCGCTTGAGATGCAGGTAAAGCTTTTACGTGCCATTCAAGAAAAATCAGTGCGTCCTGTGGGTGCACAAAAAGAAGAGTTTGTGGATGTCAGGATTGTCAGTGCCACACATGAAGATTTGGCAAGCAAAGTGGAGCAGGGTGATTTTAGAGAGGATTTATATTATAGAATCAATGTTATAGAGCTTAAAGTTCCTTCACTACGTGAGCATCCGGAAGATATTCCTGACTTGGCCAATCACTTCTTAGAGCAATTGGCCGAAGAGATGGGGCGTACCCCGCCTAGATTATCGGAGTGTGCGCTTAAACGCCTTTGTGAGCATCCTTTTCCTGGTAATGTACGAGAACTCGAAAACTTGCTTGCTAGAGCGATTACACTGAATGATGGCGATATTATCCAGGCTGAAGATATCCAAACCGATAGTCGTACTAACCAAGCGGCGCCAACAAAGACTGTTTCCATTGATCATTTGGAAAATGTCTGTGAAGTAGGCTTGGAGTCTTATCTTGAACGCGTTGAGCGGCAAATACTCGAAAAGGCGTTAGACGCAACGGATTATAATAAAACCGCTGCGGCTAAAAAGTTGGGCATCTCTTTTCGAACGCTTAGGTATCGATTAAAGAAATTGAACATGGATTAAGCAATACGTCTTTTGAGTCCTGCATCTGCCATGATTCGGGTGGCGATCTCCTCTACTGAAAAGTGAGTGGTATTGATCATACCCAGGCTTAGTTGCTGTAAGCGTTTTTCTACTTCTCTCACTTCAAATTCGCACTGTTCTAAAGATGAATAGCGGCTGTTAGGTCGTCGTTCATGACGTATCGCTGATAGATGAAAGGGATCAATGGTAAGTCCGAAGAGTTTGTCACGGTGTTGAAGTAAAATATCGGGTAAACCTGGCGCTTCGAGATCATCGATCGTTATCGGGTAATTGGCAGCACGGATACCAAACTGCAATGCCATGTAAAGGCAGGTGGGTGTTTTACCACACCGCGATACACCCACGAGTATGAGATCTGCTTTGTCGTATTGTTGTATACGGCCACCATCATCATTATCTAAGGCGAAATTAACCGATGCGATACGTTCTTTATAACGGCTTGACTCATTGATTGCATGAGATTTTCCAACGGTATAAGAGGAGTGCGCATTTAATTCTTGCTCAAGTGGTTTGAGGAAAGTTTCAAATACGTCGATTTTGAATCCTTGAGAGGCGGCAATCATCTCTCGAATGGTTGGGTTCACAATGGTATCAAACACAATAGCTGGAAGCTGGTCTGTCAGGCAGGCTTCATTAATTTTTGCGACCACTCGCTCAGCCTTCTCGATGGTATCAATATAGGGTAAGGTGATCATCTCAAAATGTATGCCTTCAAATTGAGTGAGCAGGCTATTGCCCAATGTCTCTGCTGTGATGCCTGTACCATCCGAGATAAAAAAGGCAGTGCGTTTGATCGTTGATTTATTCACCCATCTTTCCTTACTTATGAAACAATTATGTAAATTCTTTACAGGCCATTTTAGGCTGAGATTTTTTATTTTAACTGAAGTATCATCTAAGGTTTAGTGCCGACGAACAATGATGAGCGGCAGAGACTCACTAAAACAACAGGAGAGTGTACCTTGCAGGATTATGTGATACGTCTTGATCAGGCAGGCATGGGCGATGTTGACAAAGTTGGTGGCAAAAACGCATCCCTAGGCGAAATGATTCATCAATTGAAAGATGCCGGCGTTAAAGTCCCAGGTGGCTTTGCAACCACGGCAAAAGCCTATCGCGACTTTCTTGAACACAATGGCCTGGTTGAAAAAATTAACGAGCGTTTAGAGTCTCTTGATTGTAACGATACACGTGCGTTGGCAGAAACAGGTCATGCCCTTCGTGAATGGATCATGGCAGGGTCATTTCAGCCTGAACTGGAAGAGGCCATTAATCATGCCTACCAGGAAATGTCGGAAGGGCAGGATATTGCCGTTGCCGTTCGCTCATCAGCTACCGCAGAAGATCTGCCTGATGCTTCATTTGCAGGACAGCAAGAAACCTATTTAAATATTCGTGGCCTGGACAATATTAAAGAAGCGATTAAGTCTGTGTTTGCCTCGCTGTATAACGATCGCGCTATCTCCTATCGTGTCCATCGCGGTTTTGTTCACAGTGAAGTCGCCTTATCCGCAGGAATACAGCGCATGGTGCGCAGTGAAACCGGTGCGTCAGGTGTCATGTTTACGCTGGACACTGAATCGGGTTTCAAGCAGGTTGTCTTTATCACAGCGGCCTATGGTTTAGGTGAAACGGTGGTTCAGGGTGCCGTGAATCCTGATGAGTTTTATGTTTATAAACCGACTCTAAATTTAGGTGCTCCCGCGATTCTTCGTCGAAGCTTAGGCTCTAAAGCGATCAAAATGGTCTATTCTGGTGATGGCAATACGGCCAATGCTGTGCAAACCGTGGATGTTCCCAGAGAAGATCGCGATCGTTTCTGTATTAATGATGCCGATGTTGAGTCTTTAGCACGTATTGCCGTCATTATAGAGAAGCATTATGGCCGTCCCATGGATATTGAGTGGGCAAAGGATGGTGATGATGGAGAGCTTTACATCGTGCAGGCGCGACCAGAAACGGTTCGCAGTCAAACCTCTTCTGCCGTCATGGAACGTTACCTGCTGAAAGAAAAAGGTAACGTACTGGTAGAAGGGCGTTCTATTGGCCACCGTATTGGTTCAGGCCCTGTGCGCGTCGTCGACAGCATTGATCAGATGCATGATGTACAACCGGGTGATGTTTTGGTGACAGATATGACAGACCCTGATTGGGAACCTGTCATGAAGCGTGCAGCCGCGATTATCACGAATCGAGGTGGGCGAACCTGTCATGCCGCTATTATTGCGCGTGAATTGGGTATTCCGGCGATAGTAGGGTGTGGCGATGCTACCGACCGCTTGGCGAGTAATCAAATGGTGACTGTGTCCTGTGCTGAAGGGGATACAGGCCGTGCCTATGAAGGAAAGCTGGCATTTGAACATCAAACCAGCAGTGTCGAGTCGATGCCCTCTTTACCTTTCGATATTATGATGAATGTAGGTAATCCAGATCGTGCATTTGACTTTCAATCCTTACCTAATGCGGGTGTTGGTTTAGCGCGTTTAGAATTTATTATCAATCGAATGATTGGTGTT
>SLCQ01000139.1 GCA_007125745.1 Nitrincola sp. | reverse complement strand
TGATATTTCCAACCAGCGTTAAGACAGCAGGTACTTTAGGGGCCTCTGCCGCGAAGGATTGAGCCACCCATATCAGTGTCATGCAGATCACCCAAGTAAAACGTCTCATCACCACCACCTACCTTTTTCTGTTTTTTCTGTAAAATCCAATTGTAGATCAATTTATCCGAAACTGTGTAGAAAATTGACAAAATTCTGTTTAAAAAATTTACTCAAGCACATACACACGTAAAATTTCATTAGAAGACTCGACATAACTTTGAATGCGCTTAATAGTCTGCGACGTCAACACATGGCCTTCGGGTAACAGCAATATCTTTGCAGCTGTCATTACATCTCTGGTTAACTTCATTCCAGACATTAAATTTGGCGTAGAGACGACACGTTCATTTTTTTCTAGCTGATCGATATCCATATAAGTGACTGCATATTCGAGGTGTTTGACCAGATCAGGGTCGTAAATAAAGTCAGCTTTCTGTCTTAAAACGTCCAACGCTCCTCGCTGAGATAAACGCACATCACTAGAAACACCATGAATGGCATAAATGTAATCTCTAGCTATGGCCAGAATTCTTGCACCTATGGGTATTTCACTCCCGCTCTTGCCAGACATGTTGTTTTTGCCATCATAGCGTTCATACTGATTGGACACTGAAAAAGCGATCGAAGAAAGATGCTGAACCGGAGACATCGCTTTAAATGCTAGTTGAGCATGGCTTTTATAAGCATCAAACTCCTCTGAGGACATATGATAGAGCGGCTTACTGACCAGTTGCTCTTCAAGGCAAAGAACACCTACTTCATTCAACAGTCCTGCCAACTTGATATTCATTATTTCTATATCAGTTAAATCAAGTTGATTAGCTATGTGCAAGCATAGCTGACTGATTTCTACCGCATAAGCACTACCATGAGTACCTTTCAAGCAGAGAAGATTGTAGAAAACACGAATAATGGCACGAACCTGCTCTTTAACCTGCTTGTGACTTTTTTGCAGGTCAGCAAGCGCTTTTTTGATTTGCAAGGTACGTTGCTCAACCTTTTTTTCAAGGTTTGCATTGAGAAACTTTAGCTCTTCGTTTTGTGCTGAAACCAACTCAACGAGACGCTGATTTTCAATTTTTAGTCTTTTCTTTTCGAGTTCCTGATCAAGGCAATCTAAGAGCTCTTGTGTCTCCCAAGGTTTCTGCACGTAACGATGAATTCTACCGTAATTTACCGCAGCGATAGTCGACTGGATATCGGAATAGCCCGTTAACAAAATACGGATAGTATCGGGATACTGATTGGCAACCTTTTCCAGGAATTCTGCGCCACTCATTTCCGGCATGCGCATATCAGAAATGACTAAATCAATTGGCGTTTCACTCATCAAAGCAAGCGCTTCATGACCTGACTCTGCAAGATGAACCTGATAGAGATCGCGAGGCAAAATACGCTTAAGTGAACGGAGGATACTCGGCTCATCATCAAGACAGAGTACCGACCACACGATAGGCGTCTGATTATTGATCGCTGCGTTCATTATTGCCATCCTTCAGAAATAATTTTCTGTATTTTTCGTTTTTTCCAATATAGACTAGTATTAATACAGGGTCAATTGTCAGTGATACACATAGAGGTGTAATGATGAAAATAACGGTATGTGATGATTCGTTAATGTCACGCAAAAGTGTGTTGAAATCACTTCCTAAGAACTGGGCTACTGAGATTACGCAGTGTAAGCACGGGTTGGAGGCGATGGAGGCGTGTCGATCAGGATTGGCGGAAGTGCTGTTCTTGGACCTCACCATGCCTATTATGGATGGTCTAGAAGTGCTTGAAAAATTAAAGTCAGAAAACATTAAAACCGCCACTATTGTGATTAGTGCTGATTTTCAACCTCACGTGCAACAGCGCGCACTATCACTGGGTGCTCTAGCCTTTATTACGAAACCAGTCAATCCAGAACGCCTGCACTTAACATTAAAAGAGGTGGGCTTGATATGACTTTTCATGAAATCGAAGAAGAAGACCTCAATAGCCTTAGAAAAGATGCACTTCAAGAAATTTTCAACATTTCGATGGGACAAGCAGCAGATTCGCTAGCATCGCTGGTCAAAGATAGGGTTCATCTTTCCGTGCCTCAAATGCACTGGGTAGAGAAGGCTGAAATTACAAATCTGAAAGCTTCGATGAAACGTGTCCCCAAAGGAAGCATTATTTGTCAACCCTTCTCAGGCTTTCTAAAAGGTGAAATATTAGTTTGTTATGAAAAAGGGTCCGATTTTAATGTCATAGGCGAAAGTCTTGCCTATCCAAGAAAACAGACACAGCGCTGGCAAAGTGAATTACTCCTGGAGATTACCAATATACTCGGTGGTGCATGTCTTAGAGGAGTTGCTGAACAACTCAATATTCGTATTAACTTCGGACCACCTGCTCTGATCGATCGACAAAGCGATGTCACTGCGATATTGCTAAACCCTTCCTCTATTTGGCACAGAGCCTTGATGATGGAAATAGGCTTTTCGGTTCAATCCATGTCCATGACCTCTGACATACTTATCTGCATGCCCGAGCATTACATAGAAAAGTTGTTTGGATGCATTGATTTACTATTGGAGTAAATGAATGAACAACGTCTATAAAGCGATACTAAATCAATTGAATGTCGGTATCATTCTATTCGATCAACACTACACGTTGCTCTACGCCAACCATTTCATCAGGGACAACCACAAGCGACGCATCGTTATTGGAAATTCTTTGCTAGACGAGTTTCCAGAACTACCTAAAGAGTGGTTTAAAAAACGTGTTGAATCTGTTGTGATGTTTCACAATACCTCTTTTACTCACTAGCAGTACCGTCCGCACTTACTTGAACTGATGGAAACCCGACCGATTACGGGTACACATGAATTAATGTACCAAAATTGCTCACTCGTTTATCTTGGTCAGTTTGAGGGTCGAGAGCTCATTGCATTAATCGTTCAAGACTCTACTCAGACGGCTTTGACCCAACTTAAGCTTGCTAAAACTCTAAAAAAACTCAACGAAGAGCATCGTTCTCTCTTATCGCTGAATCAAAAACTCGAAGAAACACAATCACAACTGGTACAAAATGAAAAAATGGCTGCTGTTGGTCAGCTTGCTGCGGGTATTGCTCATGAAATCAACAACCCTATGAGCTTTATCAAGTCAAATATTGAGTGTTTACAAGATTATACCCAGCGATTGCTTGATATGAATCAATCATTAAACGATCTTTTTACGACAATAGACAATGAACAAACTAAGCTAGAGTTCATGAAGAAAAAGGAATCGTTTGATTTGGATGTTATTGTTGAAGAGTTACCGGAAATACTTGCAGAGACATTAGATGGCACCAGACGAATACAAGATATTACGATGTCATTAAGGGATTTTTCAAGACTGGACAGTGATGGTTGGCAATTAGCTGATGTCCATTCAGGGATTAAGTCTACCCTAAAAATTATTAACCATGAGCTAAAATATTCGACCTGTGAAATTGTGCTAGACTTTACTGAGTTACCCCTGATCTATTGTTTACCTGCACAACTCAATCAAGTGTTTCTAAATCTTTTAATGAATGCCTCTCAAGCCGTCAGTAAAGATGGCGTCATTAGAATAGAAACTCGACTCCTAAAAGCAAAAGAGTGTATCACTATACGTATTAGTGATAATGGTGTTGGAATATCCGAAGAAAATATGAAAAAAATATTCAATCCATTTTTCACCACCAAAGCGGTAGGCTTAGGTACCGGTCTGGGTTTATCCATATCTTATAAAATCATTCAAGCACATCAAGGTACTATCGAGGTTGAAAGCAAACAGGGGGAGGGCACCTCATTCCTGATAACCCTACCCATCTCAAAATCAGACGTAGACCATTAAGCATGATCACTTCAAACACTAAAAATAACAAGATATTAGTGGTAGAAGATTCTGCTACAACACGATTAATATTAAAGCAGGGTTTAAGCAACGCTGGCTACCAAATTAACCTTGCGGAGAACGGCTATCAAGCTTTGTTAGCATTTGAAGAAAATCACTTTGACTTAATTCTGATGGATGTCAATATGCCAGTCATGGATGGTTTTGAGTGTTGTATTGCCCTACGAAAAACAACTCAAGGAAAAAACATTCCAATTATTTTATTAACCGGCAGGGATGATCATGAGTCAATTAATCACGCTTTCGAAGTTGGTGCTTCGGATTTCATTACCAAGCCGATTAACTTAAGGCTATTGGCTCAACGTATACGTTACGCCTTGAGGGATGCCGATAGAGAACTCGCATTATTAAATGCACATGCTCAACAGCAGCAACTTATTGACCAGTTACAGTCAACACAAACTCAGCTAATTCAATCTGAAAAATTAGCGTCAATAGGTCTTCTTGCCGCAGGGATTGCTCACGAAATTAATACGCCCTTGGCAACGATCAAAGCAAATATCACTTATCTTGGTGATGATACCGAGCAACTGATAAGGTTAGCTAATCGCCTATCAGAAGGGCAATCGATTGAAGCTACTGAAAAACAGTTTTTAACAGAACTCATCGATGAGTTTCCTATCGTTAGACATGACACATTGGAAAGCATCAGCAAAATCCAGCATATTATACAATCGCTGATGTCTCTGTCCCAGCAACCTAATGAAAACTCAATTTGTAATCCTGTCAGCGTCATTCAAGAAAGTGTAGAGGTCTGTTTAAACGCGTTGGGCTTTTCTGGAGTTTTACATTCAGATTACCAGTGTATGAATGTCAGCGTAAAAATTAAGAGAGCTGATTTATTGCATGTCATTAATAGTATTATTTTGAATGCATTAGAAGCCGCAGGTATCGATTCAACCTTAAAAATTAGCTGTTGTGTAGATCATGACTACTGCATTATCGAACTCATCGATGAAGGTCCAGGTATTCCAGAGCATCATCTTAGTCATATTTTTGAGCCTTTTTTTACCACCAAACCACCGGGCAAAGGCACAGGTTTGAGTTTGTCTCTAGCCTACCAGATCCTTAAAAAAGCTAACGGAGAAATTAAGGTATCAAATCTTAAGAACAAAGGTGTTTGCGTCACTTTAAAATTGCCATTGGTAAACGATAGTCATGCTGATTTAGTTAACTAACTTGTTAAATAGGCAACTTAAGAGATATTAAAAGATAAGCAATAGGTAATGACATGAATTATCGTGAAGAAAATCGACTAAGTTTTTTACAAAAGCTACAATTTCTTGATACCGAGGCTGAAAAAAAGTTTGATCAGATTGTTCAGCTTGCTGCCAGTGTCTATGATGTTCCTATTGCACTAATTTCTCTAGTAGATGATCAACGTCAATAGTTTAAATCCAAGGTCGGACTTGATGTTTGCCAAACCGTAGGCTCCGATTGACACAAGTACTAACAAATTTGATCGCTAACGCCATTAAATTTACTGAACAAGGCACTATCATACTGAATATTCGCTTGGCCGAAGTGATTGGTCAGAAACTTATTCAGTTAATGGGAAGTGATGGGATTCACATGGAAAGTGAACCTGATGTCGGCAACTGTTTTCATTTTGAATTGATACTGTCTTTTGCCTCAACAGAAACAGAGTTACAACCGAAGCCTAAGGCTGTTTCAACCTATCATCGTCGTCCTTTAAAAGCACTCGTTGAAGATCGCGAAAAAGCTTTAGCGGCGGGAATGAATGATCACTTGGGTAAACCCTTTAGCAGCCAACAGCTTTATAACCATTTAAAGTTATGGTTAGAGATCCAGCTGAAAAACCTGAGTAGGTTTCAAGAAGGCTCTTCAACACCCCATGAGACGTCTTCAAGCTCAGTTAAACAAATCAGCATACCATCCATAGAACGTCAGAGTATTCTGATTGTGGATGACCAGCCAGCGAATATTAAGATATTGGGAAACCTATTAAAGTCAGACTACAACATTCAAGTCGCTAAAAATGGCGCTAAAGCGATTGAACTCTCTCAAGGCAGTAGCCCACCAGATCTTATTTTATTGGACATCATGATGCCTGATATGGACGGTTATCGTGTCTGTCATGAGTTAAAAAATCATCAGAATACCTGCAATATACCAATCATTTTTATCACCGCAATGGATGAAGCCAGCAATGAAACTCATGGTTTTCACCTCGGAGCTGTCGATTTTATCAGCAAGCCTTTCCATCCTGAAATTGTGAAAGCACGCGTCCGAACCCACATGAATTTAAAGATTAAAACCGATTTACTTGAAAATATGTCTAATATCGATGGTTTAACCGAGATTGCTAACCGTCGATATTTAGACCATACACTTCAAAAAGTGATTCATCGACCCGCTGATTTGTTGGCAAGATATGGTGGTGAAGAGTTTGTTGTACTGCTGCCTGAAACAGATGCAACGGGAGTAAATAAAATCGCTGAGGATTTACGTATGGCTGTCAACTCAATTAACTATCCGCATGAATATTCTATGGTTGCAACTCATGTTACGATTAGTGTTGGCTGTGTTTCAAAGGTTATAAGTGATGAAACCCCTGAAAGCTTGTTGCAGGTGGCTGACAATGCGTTATACGAGGCTAAAAGAAAAGGTCGAAATTGTGTTGTTTGTCTCGATCAGTGTTCTTGATAAGTTCATGAGTCGGGACTTGAGTATTATATCATCGTAAGTCTACATCCCAACGTTGATTAAAAACTCATCAATCCCCTCTAAGTAAATCGCTTCACTCTCCTTAAACCCCGTATTATGGCCACCATGTATGACTAATAGTTGTTTCGTAGGGGTGGCGCTCTGATAAACCTGCTCACCTTCACTAAACGGAACGATTTCATCATCTTGGCTGTGAATCACCAATAACGGCATGTCGCGTTGTGTCACGTATTCAATGGTTGGGTAATGAATTCGTGCCAGTTGTCTAACCGGTAACCAAGGGTATATCTGCTGTCCTAAATCGGGTATTGAACGGAAGGGGGACTCTAAAATAAGCGCCGCGGCGTCTGTTCGCGAAGCTAGCTCTGCGGCAACAGCAGAACCCAACGAGCGACCAAAAATGATAAAACGCTTTGGGTCCTGTCCCGATTGCTCGTGTAACCATCGCCAGCCAGCATCGGCATCCAACGCTGTTCCGGCTTCAGACGGTACTCCTTCACTTCGGCCATAGCCGCGATAATCCAGTATCAGAACGGAAAGCCCAAGTTGATGAAATTGAGCTAAGGATGGCAGACGATGCGAAATATTCCCTGCGTTGCCATGCAAAAACAGTAGGGTAGCTCGAGGTTCTTGATGAGGTATCCACCAAGCATCCAATTGTACATTATCGGCTGTGGTCAGTGTCACTGGTTGCCAGGTCAAACCAATATCACTGGGGGTGGCGATATGATCTCGGCCCACATGGGGTAAGAAGATCAGGCGCTCTTGTGTCATCCACATAAACACCAGAATCAGTAAATAGATCGCGCCGGCAAACAGGCCTAGGCGTATGGTTGCTTTTGAAAAGTGTATCAACATAACTTATTGATCCTTTATTCAGTGGATGAGTTCACGAGGAATCCTAGAATCATAGTGTGACCTGTGTACTTATAGAAAATTCGAACTATAGTTTTTCTATAGTGTGGAGGATATATGAACTACCTAGAGTACCAACAAATCAGCTGTCCCTATTGCGGTGAATCGATTGAAGTGCAAATTGATTATCAAGAAGCGGGAGATCAGTATATTGAAGACTGCCAAGTTTGCTGTAGTCCTATCACAATGAAGGTTGCGCTGGACGAAGACGGAGCAGTCTATGTTACTGCGCATGCCGAGAATGAAGCATGAACCATAGTCATCCCTGGTCAAAACCTCTAGCAGTTCGATTTCAAAAATCAGGTTTGAGTGAGGCGGAATAAGGTTGCCCATTTTGCGCTCGCCGTAGGCCAATTCGGCAGGCATCCAAAGGTTAGCGCAGATGACATGAATTCTCCTAGAATTTATCTAATGTGATTAAAAATCGAATCATGTTGTGATCATAGCTATTTTCGGGTTAGGCGTGATAATGCCGATATCTTCTCTTATCAGCTCATCCTAATCTTGAATATGTCCGCATTCAGCCCCTGCATGACGGCGAGTGCTTGACGTCCGGAACCGCCATGAGACATACGAATTCTAACCTTGTCTCCCGTTTTATCAAACCAATATTGAGCAAAACCCTCGTTGTACTCTTGGTAAAACTCACGAGTAGGATCGTAAGAAACGTTTAGCAGATCAACATCGGCGGCATGGCTACTGCTAAACAATGAAATAAGCACAGCTGCCGCAATCTTTTTCAAGTGCTTCGTGTTACCAATTTTTGGCATAATGACTTTATCTCTGTACTAAATGATTGCGCAAGGATATAGCCTATTTTATAAATCTAAAAGTAATTAATAATTATCTTTTAATTCCATTTAGGTATATTTCAGTAGTTGTAACAGACTACATTGATAGGAATCTTTCTAAAACCATTGAATAGCAGTTCGACTTGTTGAGCCAAAAGGTGTTGATGAATTCACGTTACTATCGCAGAGGTCCTGAACATCGATATGGAGAAATCGTTAATTTTGTCTCCATTCGTCAGCTGTATGATTTTCGTTCAGTTGAGATAGGTCGGTGGGTCACTCGTGAGGAAAACGAGCAAGCCGCTGCACTTTTTTATGATGCTCTGGCTGATTTGATGACCATTCTGAACGGAACGGAGTCATTGATTTCACTCCGAGGTACTTTGGCATTTCAATATGGAATAGGTGGGCGTCCCGGTGTCGCGGCTCACTATCAGCCTTCAACTCGATGCTTTTCTCTAGCGAAAAATGCGGGTCCCGGAAGCATCGCGCATGAATGGTTTCATGCACTTGACCACTATTTAGCCTCGAAGTGTTTTAGTGATGCCCCCCAAAAAATGTTTGCCTCTAGCGCTTGGTTGCATGAAGCAACACACGTGCCGCACCCGTTAAATGATCTTTTATACCAGTGTTTTAACGCTATTTTTCTGGATGAAACGGGGCGCGAGCCAAGCGAGTTGTTTATAGCATCTAAACAGGTGGATCAGCAATCAGGAGCCTTGTATTGGAGTTTACCAGAAGAGATGGCTGCTCGCGCTTTTGAAGCCTATGTACAAGATCACGCTATCTGTAATCATTTCTTGGTCAAGGGAACTAAGGCATCTAAAGAGGCGCAGTTAGGTCTCTATCCGCAAGATAGTCAGAGAGCTAGAATAAATAAGCGATTTCGGGCGTATTTTGACTTTTTAGGAAAGAGTTTGAAAACAAGGAATCTATGATTCACATTAATGACATTAGAGGCACTGGTTGTCTTGATATCCGTGTTACTATTATTGCGTGGGTAGACCTTGTAATCGCCAGTAAAAATTACTTTCTATAATATCCTTTGGCAATGGCTACTTTGGAATGATTCGTACGATTCAACGCTTCTGTGATCCATTGGCCTGTTCTCATCAGTTGCTCTGTATCTACACCTGTTTCGATACCAAGACCATGCAATAAATAGAGCACATCCTCCGTAGCGACATTACCTGAAGCTCCTTTAGCATAGGGGCACCCACCCATACCCGCAACAGAGCTATCAATGACGGCGACTCCTTCTTCCAAAACAGCATAAAGATTTGCTATGGCCTGTCCATAGGTGTCATGAAAATGTGCTGCCAACTGTGTGATGGGAATCTCTTGAGCAACCGCGTATAGCATCCTCTTTACTGATAACGGAATGCCAACACCAATTGTGTCACCCAATGATATCTCATAGCAGCCCATATCAGATAGAGCTTTGGCAACCCAAGCAACCTGAGAAGGGGAGATGTCGCCTTCATAGGGACACCCTATCACTGTTGAGACATAACCACGAACCTTTATTCCTTCCTGTTTTGCCATTTCAATAACTGGTAAGAAACGATCTAAGCTTTCAGCAATAGAGCAATTAATGTTCCTCTGTGTAAAAGTTTCCGATGCAGCACTGAACACGGCAACTTCATCTACTTTTGCATTAATTGCGGATTTCAAACCTTTTATGTTCGGGGTTAAAGCAGCATAGGTAATACCTCCTAAACGGGTAATACCTTTCATAACACTATCTGCATCTGCCATCTGTGGAACCCATTTGGGTGAGGCAAAGCTGGTTGCTTCAATATATGTTAAACCAGATTGACTGAGACGATTAATTAACTCAATTTTTATCGCAGTTGGAATCAGTACACCGGGTTCATTTTGCAATCCATCACGCGGGCTCATTTCGCATATTCGGACTGTGGACGGAAAGTTCATGTTGATGCTTCTATTTTACTGGCGCTCATAGGATAGAGTGGAAAGATATTTCACTGTAAAGATTATTTCAGTCATTTACAATTACAGGCTATATGAAATGTCCTCTATGGAAGATGTAGCGCCTATCTCACAAGGCCTTTTACCAAAATATGATGATAGATCTTAGAGGCATAGTGTAATCATCTGTTGTTCGAGAAAGTTGAATAGTGTATAAATATGGTCGGATATATTCAAACTATTAAAATAATATCTATTGCCTATAAAACAATGCATTATGATTAAATATTATACATGGACAGGTAAATGAGTAGCAAAGGCTACCGTCCAGGCTTAAATGCTAAAACCTTAGGCATTACTTTTCTGATCGCCTTACTGGTAGTAGGAGCGACCGCCTTGACAGCAAGAGCTTTTGAACGTCTTCATGAAAAGGTAGAGCAATTAAGTCAAGTTGAAATGGAAAACTTGATGAACTCTATCCGTATCGTTCAGCAGGCAGAATCGCTTATAGGCCTGGGCTTGATGCTCTCTGTAGCAGAAACGCAAAATGATCGTCGACGTGCTTTGGTGGAATTAAATGATCGTACAACTTGGGTACGACAAATGACCGAAGACCTGTCTAAGCAACAGATAGATGCAGAAATCTTGCACCGAGTAGCTGAAGTGCAACAAGAGCTTGAGCTGAATACTCGTATACTGAATCACCTCGTTAGAGAGCGTATTAATGGGAGACTTGGGCTATCCGAGCTGGAAAACTTAACTAATGTAGCGGAGAAAAATCGCGAATTAGCAGGGGAAATTGCTGTTCTGATTGGCTATGTAGCAGCCATCGTCAGGTCTGACATTAATGCGCAAAGTATGACATTACAAAGGCAGATCAAAGAGCACCAGCAAAACCTTATAGCACTGGCTGTGTTTATTGTCTTGTTTGCACTTTTTGCTGGCATCTACTTTCATATCACGGTAGTTCGCAGAATTTTACGCATGCAACAATCCGTTGAAAAAACACCCGTTATCCTGAGTGATTTCGAGCAACATGGACATGATGAAATTGCGCGTTTGTCACAAACTATGGCGCGCTATATTCGACGTATTCAAAAGCAAGAAGCGCACATGAAACATGTAAATCAAGAGCTTTCGTTTCTTGCTGAACATGACTCACTAACGGGTTTAGCTAACCGTCGTCATTATCATGCAGCCGCTAAACGATTATTGCGTCAATCTCATTTGCCCATTTGCGTAGCGCTATGTGATGTGGATCATTTTAAGGAGGTCAATGATCAGCGAGGACATGCAACTGGTGATCTTGTTCTTCAATCAATAGCAAACCTTTTAAGTCAGGGTTTGCGTGAAACTGATGTTCTTTCACGTTATGGTGGAGAAGAGTTTGCGACCATTTTTACTATTCAATCAAAACAAGACGCGGATGTTATTTTTGAAAAATTACGCTCTGTTGTTGAATCTACACCTATCGAAATATCCGGCCAACCTGTTGTCTGGCTGACCTGTAGTTTTGGTTTTGCTGTTATCGAAGGTTTACCACTCTCCAGCAATTTGACTGATGAAAGTATCAAAGAACTTTTAGATTATGCGTTGCTGACGGCAGATGAAGCTCTGTATGAGGCAAAATCCATGGGGAGAAATCGCGTTTGTTCTACTGAAGCGCCAATCACGATTTCCTGCATAAAAGGGAGCGAAGAAAATGCTTTATAAATGGTTTCTAATGGCATTGATTTTATTGCTGTTTAGCGCAGTTTCTCACGCTCGTGATTCAGTTAGATTGGGCATTCACCTTGAACCCCCGATGCTAGATCCTACTCAAACGCCTTCGGCAACTGCTGGAGAGATTACTTATGGTAATGTATTTGAGGGCTTATTTATCATTAATGGCGAAGGCGAGTTGCAACCTAGGCTTGTCTATAGTTATGAAGTTTCTGATGATGGATTAGTGTATACATTTCAGCTTAGATCGAATGTTAGATTTCACGATAGTTCTACTTTTGATGCCAGTGTCGCTCAATACAGCCTTGAACGGATAATTGCCGAAGACTCTAATAACCCACAACGAATTCTGTTCAGCAATATTCTCTCTATTAAAGCGGAAAACAGTCATCAATTACGCATTACGCTAGCTAAGCCTGATGCTTTTTTGCTGTATAATTTAGCTTTACCAGCCGCTGTCATGGTGCACCCCAATTCATCAGCCCATAATGCCACTCAGCCAATCGGAACCGGTCCATTTAGCTTTGTATCCTGGTCTCCAGAAAGGTCCGTATTACTTGAACGCAATGACCGCTATTGGGGTGAACGGCCAAAAATTCAATCTGCAGAGTTTGTCTTTATGCAAACATCTGTCGGCACTGAAAGCCTTCTCGCTGAAGGTTTAATAGATGGTTTATTAGGTGTAACACGCATATCACATCGCTTCATCATTCGTCCTGACTACCGCATGATTCCACGTAATCTTGAAAGTAAAATGATATTGGCCATTAATAATGCCCATCCACCGTTTGATGATGTGCGTGTTCGCAAAGCTCTGTCCCATGCAGTTGATCGTATCGAACTGACAACCTTGTATGGACCACAAGTAGAGCCTGAACTGATTGGAAGCCATTTTCCACCTAGACATCCAGCCTATGTCGATCTTGTTGACTACTACGAATTTAATCTGGATATAGCGCGAGAACTTTTGCATGAAGCCGGCGTTGAGAGCGGAAAGGAAATAATACTCACTTTGCCGCCCACTGATTATGGTCGCTATGGCGGGCTTATGATAGCCGATCATTTAGAATCGATTGGGTTTACCGTAGAGCTTGATCAAGTCGATTGGCAAGAATGGATGGAGCGTGTTTTTACACAACGCGATTATCAATTAACGCTAATTCTTCACGTTGAACCGATGGATATCAATATTTATGCCAGGGATGATTACTATTTTAATTATCAAAATAAGGCGTTTAAGGATATTTGGGAGCAAGTCATGGATGCACGTACAGATGAAGAGTTTTATCAGTATTTAGGTAAGGCTCAACGTCAATTAGCATCTGATGCTGTCAATGTTTTTTTATTTATGCGGCCTGAGCGAAATTTTATGCATCGGCAACTTCAGGGCATATGGAAAAACAGTTTTATTCCATCCTTTGTACTGGAAGATCTATACTGGGCAGATTAACCTTAATGGATCTGAAAACTCAATGCTTAGTCTTGGTATTGCCTTGCCAATGCTTGAACAAAGAACCGCCGATACGATAGAGGCGCTTTAGCTCTTTTGACAGTGACAACTTAGCGTTCTTTGCTAACTTTAGACGATTAAGCTGAGTTTGTCTGGCCTGTTGATATTGCTGATCAAGTGTTTCCAGTACTAAGTTCAACCCCCAAACCTCTTGGTTGTTAGCACTGCATATAGGCAAGATGGGGCTAAATCCTAAAAGTGATTGGTTATAGTTTATTGCCTCAACCAACTGTTGCTCTGCTTTAGTTTTCGGTGAAAGAGTGTAGTTGGTGGGTAGCTCTTTTCTTAACAACGGCAGTTGATCTATATGTGTCAATAACCCGATGATAGGTGGCTTTTTTCGTGAGCGCATAGCTTCATCATCAAAGCGCTGATCCAGCGCTTGCTTGAATGCCGCATCTAGCGCTCTTGCTGGTTGATTCGCTTTCAATAGCCAGATGATCATATCCGCATGAACACACTCCTCTAATAACATCTGAGTCCTTGACTCACAGTCATCAAATCCCGGCAGGTCGATAAGGTGGATCAGTGTTTTGCCTTCTATTTTTAGTTCATACACATGCTTTTCACTAGTAGACGCTAGGGCGCTGGATTCGGCCATAATCTCTTTTAGTAAAAGATTTGCTAGTGTTGATTTTCCGGCGTTGATCTGACCGATTAAGCAGATCTTTAAAGGTGGAAGTGAAGCGTCAACAGTGCCTGGCTCTTCAGGGGAGCCAAGCGGATATTGAAAACGTCCCGAATAGAGATCTATGGCAACGCTAGCGACCTCCTG
>SLCQ01000192.1 GCA_007125745.1 Nitrincola sp. | reverse complement strand
TGTTTGTCTGGCCAAAATGGCGTGGCCTATATGAAAACCTATCGATAAACAGGCGGTTAATAAGTAACCTCCAGTGGGTGCGTCCCAATCTATCATTTCTCCTGAACAGAACATGTTAGGATGCTTTCTTAAAGAAAAATCTTCATTTAGTTCGTCGAAAGGAACGCCTCCCGCGGTACTGATCGCTTCATCTATAGGACGCATGTCGACCAGTGTGATGGGGCAGTTTTTGAAGGCTTCCGCCCATGAGTTCATCTCTGTGATAGCTAACTTGGTGTGACACTCTCGCACTAATGCGGCCTTCACTGGAGCAATACCTGCTTTGCGCAGGTGATTACTCATGGAGCTTTTTCCTTTAGGCTTATTAAGGCGCTTTTTGAGTTGATCTAAAGAGATATCCGGTAACAGGTCGAGGGTAAAACTGGCAGATTGATGAGTGTGAAGCTGATGACGCAACTCGGCAGAAAAAGCGTAAAGTAAGCCGCCTTCCAAACCATAATGTGTTAAAACCAAGTCACCTTTTTGCTCACCTTGCTCAGTTTTTAGACGTACGCCTTTTAACGGTGATCCAGCAAACCGATCACGCAATGGTTGGCTCCAGTGGGCTATAAAGCCGCAATTTGAGGCGGTAAGCGGATGAATCCTGATACGGTTTGATTCAAAAAGCTCAGTCCAGCGACCATCAGTCCCCAGTTTCTTCCAGCTACCGCCGCCTGTTGCAAATACAATATGATCTGCACTGACCCTTTGGATGCCTTCAGGTGATTCCAGTGAGACTTGATGGTTATGCCATTCGATACAGCGGTGTTGAGTTACCAAGTCAACGCCTTGGTGCTTCAGACGTGTTAACCAAGCACGAAGCAGGGGCGCGGCTTTCATCGCTGTGGGAAATACCCGTCCTGAACTTCCAACAAAACTTTCCTGACCGAGCTGTGTCATCCATTCAATCACGTCAGTTGGACCAAAAGTTTTAAGTAATGGGTAGAGTTGTGCTGAGTTTTTACCATACCTTAACACAAACTGTTCGAAGGCCTCGGAATGAGTGATGTTAAGACCCCCTCGACCTGCCATAAGAAATTTCCGGCCGGGTGTGGGCATGGACTCATAGATGCGTACTTGAGATCCGGCTTTGGATAATATATCCGCAATCATTAAGCCACTTGGGCCAGCGCCGATAATGATGGTGCCCTTGAAATGTTGTGTTGGCATAAAAAAGCAAGTAAACCGCGAACTGATAGAAAAGAGAGAGTAGCTTAACACAGCTATCAAAGCGCTGAAAAAAACAAAACTCTCAGCAAGATTGGTGCGTTCAATCACGGAGTCAGTTTATAATAGACGGTTATTGATTTTCATTTGCCAAATTAAGTTGACTCTATGACCAAGCAAGACAGCGTAAAGCCTACGAACTTTATTCATCAGATTATAGAACAGGATCTCGAAAACAATGTGCATGGTGGTCAAGTCATCACCCGTTTTCCCCCTGAACCCAATGGTTATCTTCATATTGGACATGCTAAGTCTATCTGCTTGAACTTTGGAACAGCGCTTAAGTATGGTGGTCAATGTCATTTGCGTTTTGATGACACGAACCCCGAAAAAGAGAGTCAGGAATATATCGACTCTATCGTTAATGATGTTCGTTGGCTGGGTTTTCAGTGGGCAGGTGATATTCGCTATACCTCAGATTATTTTCAGCAACTCTACGATTGGGCGGTTTTTTTAATCAAAGAGGGTAAAGCCTATGTAGATGACCTGAATGCAGAGCAGATGCGTGAATATCGTGGCACCCTCACAGAGCCTGGTAAAAACAGCCCTTACCGCGAACGCAGTGTGGAAGAAAATCTTGCACTGTTTGAGCAAATGAAAGAGGGTACTCGCCCAGAAGGAAGCTGTGTATTACGCGCCAAAATCGATATGGCATCGCCCAATATCAACCTGCGAGATCCTGTCATTTATCGTATCCGCCACGCCCACCACCACCAATCTGGTGATGATTGGAAAGTCTACCCTTCGTATGATTTTGCCCACGGTCAATCGGATGCCATTGAGCAGATTACACACTCTATCTGTACACTTGAGTTCGAAGATCATCGTCCTTTATATGAATGGTTAATCAATAACTTACCTGTACCTTCTCAGCCAAAGCAGTATGAGTTTTCTCGGTTAGAGTTGAATTACACTATCACCAGTAAACGCAAGTTAAAGCAATTGGTCGATGAGAAACATGTGGACGGCTGGAATGATCCTCGCATGCCAACCATTTCGGGTTTGCGTCGACGTGGATATACACCTGCTTCCATTCGTAACTTTTGCGATATGATTGGTGTCACTCGCTCTAATGGCATCGTGGATATGGCGATGTTGGAGTCTGCGATTCGTGATGACTTAGATGCCAATGCGCCGCGTGCAATGTGTGTGACGCGTCCATTAAAGGTGACAATCACTAATTTTGCCGAAGGTGAGGAAGAGTGGTTTGAGCTACCAGCTCACCCAAAGAATGACAGCATGGGTAGTCGCCGAGTAAGTTTTGGTCGAAACCTTCTGATTGAACAAGAAGATTTTGAAGAAGTAGCTCCACGTAAGTGGAAACGCTTAGCCGCTGGTGAAGCCGTTCGTCTGCGCGGTGCTTATGTGATTCGCTGTGAAGAAGTCATCAAAAATGACGCTGGTGAAATCATCGAGTTGAAATGTACCTATGACCCTGCAACGAAAGGTGTCAATCCAGAAGGTTATAAAGCCAACGGAGTGATTCACTGGGTGAATGCGGATAATTCTGTGCCTTGTGAAGTGCGTTTATATGACCGTCTCTTTACAGAAGCTAACCCAGAAGGTGACAAATCTCGTTCTTTCTTGGACTTTATTAACCCAGAGTCTTTAGTGGTGTTAACGGGATGTCGAGCTGAACCAGGCTTAGTGGATGTTAAGCCAGAACAGAATTTCCAGTTTGAGCGCATGGGTTATTTCTGTGTGGATCAGAATTCAACACCTGAAAACCTTATCTTCAACCGTACAGTCACCCTTAGAGATTCGTGGGCCAAGATCCAAAAGGGTTAAAGCAGATATGCGGGGAAGAGGTGTTCTGTTAGCGTGCTTGCTAGGGTTATCTGGCTGTGCTGAAACTCAGATTAAAACAGCAACTGATGATTCGGATCTGGACTACGAAAGGTCTTCTATACAAGACCCATTAGTTCTTGATCAGGTTGACGATTCTTTTGCAACTATAGTGCGCCAACAGTATCCTGAATTACCGGATCGGTTGCGTGTAGAGCGAATCACCTATCTGCCTTCAGAGGTGGATGAGTCATCCGGTTTAGCCATGCGCAAGGGGCGTTTGTGGACACATAATGATAGTGGCCATGATGCGACACTTTTTGAGTTAACGGAATCTGGCGAGGCAGTACGTCGCCGAGTTCATCCTCTTAATTCGATTAACGAAGATTGGGAAGCGCTCGCGCAGGACGAAACCACGCTCTATATTGCCGATTGTGGCAACAATATGGGTGATCGCATCTGGATGCAGATTTATAAAGTGGCATGGAGTGATTTGGATCAAGCCAGAAATCAAGGTGTTGTGCCTTCAGAGCGCATTAATATTCGTTTGTCGGATACAAAGCCTGAACGTAACCGACATGCCCATAATAATGACTGTGAGGCCTTGATGGTTGTGGATGATGAATTGTGGCTCTTTACCAAAAACTGGCAAGATCATAACACACGTCTTTATCGAATTAACAAAGATTCACCGGTACAGCAATTGGTTAGCAGTGGTGAGTATCCCGCCAAGGGTCTTATTACTGGAGCAGATTATGACCCGAAATCGCAACGTCTAGCCTTAATTGGCTATCGATTAGGTTTTTTGCATGTTTCTGCATTTATCTGGATTGTTCCCGTTAATGATAACGCACCCCAGTGGGATGCCGCCAGCTACCATAGCTTAACGCCAGTGGGACAGTGGGAAGCCATTCTTTGGGATCAGGGCGATTTGCTGGTGACCCGAGAATCCAGTGTGTTAGGTAGGGCGATGTTGGGTAGAATCCGTTTGTCTGATTCAGAGTA
>SLCQ01000061.1 GCA_007125745.1 Nitrincola sp. | reverse complement strand
CGGTTGACGTTGACGCACTCACTGAAACAGCCGTCCCTTTTTTTAGCGAATCTGTTCCCTGTGGCTTTCCCAGTCCCGCCGCAGGTTATGAAGATACACGCCTTGATCTCAATGAACTCTGTATTCCTCGCCCTTCTTCGACTTATATGGTGCGCTGTGACGGTGATTCGATGAGTGGGATCGGCATCTATGCGGGTGATATTTTAGTGGTGGATCGCTCCCTTAAACCAAAACATGGCGACACTGTTGTTGCCGCTGTCGATGGTGCTTTCACCGTTAAAACCCTGGCATTAAAGCCCCGAGTGCGTCTGCTGCCTCAAAATCGACAGTATGCCCCGATTGAGTTTAAAGAAGGTTCAGACTTACAACTCTTTGGTGTAGTCACACACCTTGTGAGAGCCATGCCGAGGTAACACATGCCGATCTACGCTTTATGTGACATGAACTCCTTTTATGTCAGTGCCGAGTTGCTGTTTCGCCCTGACCTGGTCGATAAGCCTTGTATCGTGTTATCCAATAATGATGGCTGTGCAGTGGCACGTAATGCGCCAGCGAAAGCCCTCGGTATCAAGATGGGTGCACCTCGGTTTGAGATAGAAGAGATCATTCATGAGCATGGCGTCATCACCTTTAGCTCGAATTACACCCTCTATGCCGATATCTCCAATCGGGTAATGACCACCCTTGAGCGTTTAGCGCCGAGTGTGTTTATTTACTCGATTGATGAAGCCTTTCTGGATTTATCCGGTATGGAAAACTTAGGGCCACTAGATGCATTTGGACAATCCGTGGTGGATACCGTGAAACGAGAAGTCGGCATCCCCTGTTGCCTAGGTATTTCGACCACCAAAACCCTGGCAAAGCTGGCGAACCAAGGCGCCAAAAAATATCCAAAAACAGGGGGTGTGGTTGACCTGACGGATCCACAACGCCAACGACGTTTAATGGCCATTACCGACGTCGGTGATGTTTGGGGAGTCGGCAGGCGGATCGGTAAGCGACTCAATGAACTGGGCATTTCGACAGCCCTAGATTTGGCAGATGCTAACCCTGCCTGGATTCGAAAACACTTCTCTGTTGTGCTGGAGCGAACCGTGAGAGAAATTAACGGTATCGCCTGCATTCCTTTTGATGATAATCCACCGCACAAAAAACAGATTGTCGTTTCGCGATCCTTTGGAGAGCGCATTACGCAACTGTCTGACATGCGACAAGCGATCAGCAGCTACATGACCAAGGCCGCTGAAAAACTGCGTAATGAAGGGATGAATGCGGGAGTGGTGACCGTCTTTTTTCGCACCAACGTGTTTAATCAGAATCAACCACAGTATTCCAACAGTGTTTCCAGAACACTCACCCAACCCTCCAGTGATACCCGCGAACTCATCCGTATCGCCAACGATCTTCTCATCGGTATCTGGAAAAATGGTTATGCTTTTATGAAAGCAGGCGTCATGCTGAGTGACTTTTATGAACGATCCATTACACAGCAGGGATTATTTGATGTTCAACCTGTCGATGAAAGATCAACACAACTTATGGCAACACTGGACAAAATCAATCGTCAGAAAAAAGGACAAGTCACTTTTGCTCGGGATGGTATCTCACAAAGCTGGCAGATGAAGCGTGAAAACTTATCACCCTGCTACACTACACGCTGGAGTGATCTGCCGAAGGTTAGATAGAAACCACGGTTTTAGCCACCGGAATATATCGATAAACATGGCACATCTTACAAATGTCTGTTTCGGACGTCATCAATCTTTCTGGGATAGTTGCAGTTGATGAAACCTTCTTTAATGAATCTTGAAAGGGTAAACGAGATATCACACATTAAGAGCAAATAAGGTATGGTGTGTTAGCTATATTTGCGCGCACCGTGCAACCAGCTTCACAAGGTGCGTTAACTGATCTACCTTAAGCCAAGTTCAGAAAAGCGGACTAAGTTAAACTGGTTCGCTTTTAAAATTTCTTTTAAGTGTTTGATATGGTTGGGTGTGATTTCACAACACCCACCCACTACGTTTGCACCATCTGCTAACCATTGTTTAACCTGATCAGCATAGAACTCTGGTGTAATGTCTGCTCTGGCTTCAAGTGAATCACATAGATTGCCTTGAGCGACCGTCTCTATCGATCTAAAGGCATTAGCATAGCCGCCAACACAAGGGAATAAACCGGCCATTTCCGCTATCGCTTTTGAAACCACTTCGGGATCACAGCAGTTTAGCAGAACAGCTGTCGGTGAATAGCGCTTAACAACGTTTATCGCATCCGCTAATGTTTCACCTGATTTTAGTTTGCCACTGTGTTCAAGTCTAAATGCAACCCCGTAGGGTTTGCCAGTTACCTTGGCAGCAGCACAGGCGGCAGAAGCTTCTAGACTGTTAGTCATGGTTTCGATTAAAAAAACATCTACGTTTTTTTGTAAATCAACCATTTCTGAAAACTCATCACGCATCTCTTCGAAAGAACGATTGGGCTGATCTCGATAACTGCCCACTAAAGGGCCGAGGCAACCAGCAATATCTACATCAACTTGTGTCTCCTCAATCGCTTGAAGAAGTGCATCAAAGGCTTGTTGATAGACCTGTTCGATTTTGTCATACATACCCTCTTTTTTAAGGCGAGTCGGGGTGGCTGCATAAGTGTTCAAGGTATGAGTTTGTGCACCTGCAAGAATAAAATCTGAATGAACTTCCTTTACAACATGAGGGTGCTCTAGCATGACAGCAACAGACCAGAGAGGTGAGCTGACATCAGGTGCTCTGCGATAGATTTCTTGACCAAGACCGCCGTCAAGTAATGCGGTTAACTTCGTATTGGTGATGTTCACGCTGTGATTGCCTTAATTGAGACTGCAAGAGTTTGATGATGTTATTTTTGGTAATTATTACATTACTTTAAATTGAAATTAACCTAGCGTTTGCCATTAACACTCTCTTAAACCGGATGCTTAAGGAGTTCTTCTAAGGATACCACCGACAGCTAAGCTTGGTCAGGAAGCGTTGAGGGAAAGCTTTAAACTCATCCCAACTCTGGGAGCTGGCATCAAGGGCGGAGTCAAACATGGTATAAATATCCGGTTGGCTTGTGTTGTGCATGATGACAACAATTGTTTAGTTTAGGAATAGTATAGTGTGCTGCAGTTCACATAACTCAAAATTAATGACCCTAGCTTTTCGGCCAAGGCATGTCATCAGGCACATCCGATGAGCGTTCCCTTCTCAATGAATAATGTCTCCATCATTGCACGGTGCATTCAACCACTGTGTTCGGAGGGATATCTGCTATTTTATGAACAGCAAACATCGCTTGCCTAGCAAAAGGTCTTAGTACTTCGGAGAAATTGGAGCTACCAGTACCACGCGCATGTAACAGTTCATTTACGCTAAAATCGCCATTCACAGAGCGCAAGCCAAGTCGATCAGCCTGAGGAAAACCAGGGTTATTTATCTTGCGAGTAACCAGCTGTCCGTCATTATCCACAATAGGTGCCCACTCATTAATATCAGCAAAAGCCAAACCTCGCTCCGGAGTTGTCGCACTATCGACAGACGACCAAGTGTTTTGAGAAACTTCTCGCCAGCACAAAGTTAGCTCTCCGCTAGCGAACAAAGTCACCCGAAAGTGGGGAATGGAATTATGTGTATGCTGGGTTTCGTAAATTCCAATGTAGTCGCGGCGCAAAGCAGTATTCACTAGCCCTGTTTGTCCGTCGCTATATGTCCATTCAACGATTCCATTCCCCTTCCCAGAGTCAGATACGCCAGATACTGATGGCGATGCAGGTGCTACCGTCTGGGAACCTGAAGTGACTTCATTGCCCGTCGGGGTGCTACTCGAACCAGTGGCAGTATGATTGTCTAATTCAATGGTGCCATCATCATCCGCGCTGATATCAGTGGTATGATCGACGGGGTCTGGGGGGACATTTGCTACGTTACGGGACGCTAGATCGGCAAGTTGCCGCTCCAGCACGAGGGGAACGGCGTCAGGGTAGGCATCGAGCAGGGCCCGGTATTGCTCGGCGGCATCCGGGCGTTCGGCAATCCGGT
>SLCQ01000087.1 GCA_007125745.1 Nitrincola sp. | reverse complement strand
GTGTACTAATCAGTGATGGTTATGCGGCCTATGCCCGTTACGTAGCATCACAACAAGAAATGATCCATGCACAGTGCTGGATACACAGTCGTCGCTATTTTATCGAGGCTCAAAAAGATCACCCAGAGAAAACGACCGAAGCCTTGCAGTACATCGCCTTGCTCTATCAACATGAAGAAGCCATTAAACAGCAAGGACTTGCGGGAGAAAAGAAGCGACAGTATCGACTTGATTATTCCAAACCGGTGGTGAGTGACTTCTTCCAGTGGTGCAAAGATCTTCAAGAAGGTGGTGCTTTAGTACCCAGTGATCCTTTAACCAAAGCGATCAACTATGTACTCAATCGCGAAGCTAGCTTAACGGTCTTCTTGGAAAATCCAGATGTTCAACTGGATACCAACCATCTTGAGCGTGCTTTACGGCCTATTCCTATGGGAAAAAATTATGTTCACTACTGCATTATGTGAACATAACTCAATAAGCCTTTATATGCCATGACCAAAGTTAGATTTCTTGTTTACATAATCACAGGCTCTCCAAATAAGCTAGTAATGACTCTGGGAATTCCTTCATTTTGCTATGACCTTTGATATCTAATGGTTCAAGTGATGCTAATGCCGTTTTTTTCATTTCTAGATTTGCCGTCATATACTGGTGAGTGGTTTGTATTTGTTCGTGACCCAGCCACAAAGCAATTAATGACAAATCAACGCCAGACTGTAATAGATGCATGGCGGTTGTATGCCTTATGGTATGTGGCGATATACTTTTTTGACCTAATGAGGGACAGCTTTCAACGGCTTTTTTCTGAAGTAAATTGAGTCGCTTTCTCACACCAGAACGTGTCATGGGATGACCAAAACGATTAGGAAATAGAGGCGCATTTGGTTGTTCAGATGGAAGCATGGATAACCAACTCTTTAGTTGAGTTACCGTCCTTGACCAAAGAGGTACTACTCTTTCTTTTCTGCCTTTACCGTACAAGCAAACCGTGTGATGATATTTCAAATCAACATCCTGTACCTTTAGCGCTGTCATTTCCGATACTCTTGCTCCTGTATTGTAGAGTAGCAAAAGCATAACTTGGTCTCTTTGACCGCTCCACGTTCTGGTATCAGCAGCACTAAATAGCGACTCTATTTCTGTTCGATCAAGGTAATCAATCAAAGGTCTTCCCCATGTTTTCTGAGGAATTGATAATATTTTAGAAGCTTCAGGCATGGCTTCTGGCATATGTATGGCAACATAGTTTGAGAAGCATTTTATCGCAGCAAGTCGACCGTTTCGTGTTCTTACACTATTGTGTCTATGGTCTTCAAGGTGTTGTAAAAAGTCCAAAGTATCAGCATATTGCATATCATCAACACACAGTCGTGCTACTGGCCGTTTAACTCTGTCTGATAAGAACAATAGATAGAGTCTAATGCTGTCGCGATAAGCTGAAACCGTATTGTGACTTAACCGTCTATTGTGTAGGAGATAGTCGCCAAAGAATTTGTATATCAGGATACTCAAGTCAGTGGGTTTATTGGGAGTGACGCTCATAGCTGACCTCCTTGTTCACAATATTCCTCAAATCGACTGGCGGCTAGCTTCATCAACTCAGGCGTGGAATTGATATACCAATAAGTATTTTCAATACTTTTGTGACCCAGATAATGACTCAGTTTTGGAATGAAAGCATTAACATCTAGCCCGGCTTCATACCAGGCTTGTATTCGTCTACACACAAATGTGTGCCTAAAATCATATAGCCGCGGGTAACGACCATTTACTTTACAGTCAAGATGGATGGTTTTCCTGATGTTTTGAAACGCATGATCAGCGGCGTCAATGGTAAGCGCTTCACCACTATCCATCAGCAATAAGCCATCTGAATGCTTAAGGGGCTCAAACAACTCTCGAACATCATAATATTTTTTAAGTGAAATGACTGTGCTTGAGTCTAGAGGCACAATCCGACGTTGCCAGTTTTTACTCTGTTTGATCGTCAAGGTACCCTTTTCGATATCGAGATCATTTTTCTTTAATCGAATCGCTTCCCCAGGTCTGAGGCCTGAAGATACAAGTAAGCCAAGCATTGTTCGAATGGTGAGTGGTCTGATTCCATAGCAGGGTAAAAGGTTACTGGCTGCTTCCAAGCAAGCTTTAATTTGATGCTGACTAAAAATGAAGGGTGGCAGCCTTCGATGTGTGTGACCAACCAGATTAACTGGGACTACAACAGAATCAGGATAAACAGAGTGTAGGTGTTTGCTAAACGCTCGTACTATTGACATACGTCGAGCAATCGCAATTTCAGAATTCGATGGGGCAAGTCTAGCCCATTGTTGCACTAACTTAACATTAAGTGGCATTCGCGCATTTTGAGTTTGTGCATACACTGCAAACTGTTCAAGTATTTTTCCGTCAATTGTCAATGCATAGCCCAAATCCCTGCGAGCCTGAAGATATTGCTCGATGAGTACTGACCATTTCATAGTGCACCCCCTTCAGGCCAAGGCATTGCTACCTCTTTTAAACTATCAATATCAACATGTGTATATCGATTACTAGATTCATAACTTTGATGACCTAGAACATCAGCAATGGGTTTGATAGCTTGGCCGGCACTTAAAAGTCGGGTCGCCATTGTATGTCTAATGCGGTGCACTTGTTGTCGATCACTGGGTATTCCAGCTCTCTCAAATGCGCGTCTTATGGCACCCCTTACTGTTGCAGGTGTGATGGCCTGCCCGAATGGAGCTCTATGATATACAAACAAGGCTCTATCACACGTCGACGGACGACCACTTTGAACATAATCCACCAATGACTCGAACAATAAATCAGGGATGGGTAGTCGGTGTTGCTGATGATTTTTACCCGGTTTCAGTGTTAATACCCGCTGATGCCATTCAATGTTGTCTAACATAATCCCTGCTGTATCAGCGGTTCGTAAACCAAGGTCGATTAAACAGCGTGCTATACAGTAATCACGTTTCCCGATAGAAGAGCTTAGGTCAAAGCTTTGTAATATTGACGTTAGTTCTTCTTTTGTGAGCGTCTCATAAGCAGGAATGGTATATATTGGTTTGGGCCTTGGAAGATATAAGGGTAGTGAGATTGAACACTGATCTGTTGATGATAAATAGGTTACGAAGCAACCCAATGCGCTGACCATTGCTGTTACTGAACCTTGGGATAGTGAAGATGATCGATGATAAATGTAAGTTGCTACATCCTGCTGTGTAAGTTCATTGACACGTTTGCCTAGTGCTTGACGCAGCCAAGTTAGTAATTCACGTCCATAGCGGCATCGAGCCGTTCTGCTGGCATCAACCAATCCGATAACGGATGATAAATAAGTATCATAGGTTTTAAATAGCTCATCTTCAGGAGATAACTGCCTTGGGTAAGAAGAGTCAGTGATAAGCTTACGCCATAACCCAAGAGATGCACGCCCAGATGTGCGTGCCCTATGGAACGATCGCGGGCATTTACACTGCGGTAAATGATAATAAATAAATGCATTAATCTTGTCTTCGTTTAACATCAGCCAATTAGCTTTGTTTACTGTTCGTTGCCACGAAAAATAGTGAATAACACAGCTAAGATAGCTTTGAATCGTACCTTTTGAGTAATGTCTAGACTCTAAAAACTCAAGGAAGGTTTGGAACTCATCCTGTGATAAGCACTCTGATTCGATCAGTAATTCGGGGCAAGATATGTAATCTGAAATCATGGGATTCTCCATTCATGTTGAAATATCCCATGTCATATTATGTTGACATATATCTGATGAGAATCAGCGGTAATGGCGTCTGAGTAATAATTGTTCACATAATGCAGTAGTGAACATAATTTTTTTTATGTAGACGTACACATAAAAAAAGAACTGGATGTTCTGTTGGACAGAACTGGGAGCCGCACATGTGGGGATCATTCAAAGCTTGATCACCACCTGTAAACTCCATGATATTAATCCTTACACCTATCTTGTCGACGTATTGCAGCGCATCAGTCGCCATCCAGCCAAGGACGTTACTGATTTAACGCCTAGACTTTGGAAAACACGCTTTGCCGATGATCCGATACCGTC
>SLCQ01000158.1 GCA_007125745.1 Nitrincola sp. | reverse complement strand
GTTACACAAAGAAGGTTTTAGATTAGCGGTTGCAACCGGTAAAAGCAGACGAGGTTTAAATAGGGTGCTGGCAGACACACAGCTCGGTTCCCTTTTTGAGATAACCAAGTGTGCAGATGAAACGGCATCCAAACCCGACCCGATGATGCTTGAAGAGATTCTGTTTATGACTGATTTGCCCAGTCATCGTGCTGTGATGATTGGTGATACTGAATATGATTTGGAAATGGGGTATCGTGCCAAAATGGACACGGTGGCCGTGAGCTATGGGGCACATGCTATGGAGCGTTTAACCCAGTGGAATCCAGTGAAAGAAATCGATGAGTTTTGCGAACTTCAAACATGGCTGTTCAGCAATAGCTCAGGTAGCTAAAAAAGGAGATAAGCGTGAGCAATAACCCTTGGGACGATCCTGAAAAAAAAGATATGTCAGACGCAGATGAGGTGAGCCATGAATCTATGGATGCTGGTGATCAGCCGAAGCTGGACGCAAAGGTTGATAAAGCTCTCAAGTCTGCTTCCAGTACATCTCCAAACAGTAAAGAGTGGCGACTGATTGAAAAGGTTGTATCGACGTTAAATGTGGAACAGCGTCGTTCACGTCGATGGGGTATCTTTTTTAAGTCGCTAACCTTTATTTATCTTTTTGCACTGCTGGGTATCTTTCTCATGGGGCGCGATATTACTGGCAGTAAAGAGTCTGTGGACCGACAACCTCATGTGGCGATTATTGAAGTGAGGGGAGCAATCATGGATGGCGCTGATTCTAGTGCAGATAATGTGATCACTGCATTAAGAAAAGCCTTTGCCTCCAAACAGGCGGAAGCGATCATTTTACGCATCAATAGTCCTGGTGGAAGTCCAGTTCAAGCGGGATACATTAACGATGAAATTAATCGCTTAAAAGCACTGAATCCCGATAAAAAAGTGTACGCGGTCATTACGGATATTGGCGCATCAGGAGGCTATTATTTAGCTGTTGCGGCAGATGAAATTTATGCGGATAAGGCGAGTTTAGTGGGCTCTATCGGTGTCACTGCATCAGGCTTCGGCTTTGTGGATTTAATTGATAAGCTAGGCATTGAACGTCGTGTTATGACGTCGGGTGATAATAAAGCTTTCTTGGACCCCTTTAGTCCTCAAAACCAAGAAGAAACAGAGTTTTGGAAAACGGTTCTGGAAACAACCCATCAACAATTTATTCAGGTCGTCAAAG
Organism: Nitrincola sp.; assembly: GCA_007125745.1. Taxonomy (GTDB): domain Bacteria; phylum Pseudomonadota; class Gammaproteobacteria; order Pseudomonadales; family Balneatricaceae; genus Nitrincola. Next base: position 2,876 of record SLCQ01000158.1, on the reverse strand, counting down.
AAGGGCGGGGTGATCGTTTATTGAATCACGATGAAGTCTTTACAGGACTTGTGTGGAGTGGTGAGCAAGCTCTTGAGCTAGGGCTTGTTGATGGTCTTGGTAGCTCCAGTTATGTAGCAAGGGAGCTGGTGGGTGTAGAGCGAATGATAGACTACACCCATACACCATCACCTTTTGACCGTATTTTTGATCGACTGGGAGTTGCGATAGCAAAACACTTATCGATCTATTTATCGCAACACTGGGCTCCGGAACTGCGTTAGCGTTGTTTTATAACACCTCAACACCTGCTTGCTCTAAAAGTCGTGTTAGGCGAATTAAGGGTAAGCCTACTAGGGTGTTGGGGTCTTCACCATCAAGTCTTTCAAAAAGTACGATACCAAGCCCTTCAGACTTAAAACTACCGGCGCAATTAAAGGGTTGCTCTTTTTCAAGATAGCGATCAATCATGCGATCATTCAAACGACGAAAATGAACATCGAAAGGAATGACTTCGGTTGTTGCCTTTCCGGTTGCGCTATCGAGCAAGGTCAGTCCCGTTAAAAAAGTGACGCAACGACCGGATGCCTGTTGCAACTGTTTTACCGCATTAGATTTAGTGCCTGGCTTACCTAAAATCTCATCATCAAGGACAGCAACTTGATCGGAACCGATAATGAGTGCATTCGGGAAGTGATGCATCACGGCGCGAGCTTTGGCTTCGGCTAATCGTGCGACGAGTGCACTGGGTAACTCACCTGGTAAGGGTGTTTCATCAATATCCGGTTTTTTGCTACGGTAAGCCAGCCCTAATTTATCTAACACGTCACGTCGATAGGGTGAACTTGAGGCCAGTACAAGGTTTTTTTGCATTTTTGGACCTATAGAAAAGAGAAAAGTGTGGACATCTTACTGTGATATACACTTTTATTGAAGAATCCCTCTATTCCCTTTGACAGATGGTGCTCTAGCGCCTAGAATTGCGCGCTTATGTCGAATGGTCCATTACCGAAAAAAGCAGATCCGCGCAAACTTGCTGAGCGGGGAGCGCAGATTACCGGAATCGCTGAAATCTCAGCGATGTCTCGTCTTGCTTCTTTTTTATGCGACGAGCAAGGCGAAGTAGATGTAATTTTAGATTTTGCAGTTGATGAGCAGCATCTGCGTACCGTGACTGGAACGGCTAAAGGTCGAGTATTTATGACCTGTCAGCGCTGTTTAGATCCGGTAGCAATCGATATTGAAGCAAGTTTAAACCTTGCCGTTGTGTTAAATGACGAACAAGCACGTAACTTGCCAAAGTATTATGACCCTCTTCTTGTTGAGGAAGAGGACGTAGAGTTGTTACCCATCGTTGAAGATGAATTGATACTCAGTCTACCCAGTGTGCCTAAACACGCGGACTGTACGGTCAAGACATCTTGGGGCGATAGTGAGACAGTTCATCTTCAGCAAGAAAAACCTAACCCTTTCAGTGTATTAGCCTCGTTGAAAGACAAGGCTGATAAGCGTTAACCAGGAGCTATTTACCATGGCAGTACAGCAGAACAAAAAATCCCGTTCAAGACGTGATATGCGTCGTTCTCACGATGCGTTGAGCGGACCTACTTTGGCCGTTGATGCAACGACCGGTGAAACACATCGCCGTCACCACGTAACCGCAGATGGTTTCTACCGTGGTCGTCAGGTGATCAACAAGCAAGACGCTGAGTAAACTTGTCTGAAAAACTCAGTATTGCAGTTGATGTGATGGGCGGGGATTACGGTCCCCGCATTACCCTTCCTGCTTGCATCAATCAACTGAAAAAAAATCCTCACTTGACCCTTTATCTCGTTGGCGATCAGTCAGTCTTTGGGCCTTATACAGAAACACTCTCCACTGCTTTAAAGTCACGTTTGCACATAGTTCCAACCACATCTGTGGTTAGTATGGAAGACAAACCCTCATTTGCGCTTAGACACAGGCGAGAATCTTCAATGTTTAAGGCGCTTGAATTGGTTAAAAATAACCAGGCATCTGCATGTGTTAGTGGTGGTAATACAGGTGCCTTAATGGCATTGGGGTGCCATGTTCTAGGGCGCCTATCCGGCATAGATCGGCCTGCGATCATTAGTGCGATTCCAACCAATAAAAGTCATGCATACTTACTGGACTTAGGGGCAAATGTTAACTGTAGTGCTGATCAACTCCTTCAGTTTGCGTTAATGGGCTCGGCTATGGTGTCTGCCGTAGAAGGTAATTCTAGTCCGCGTACCGCTTTGTTAAATATTGGTATTGAAGATATTAAAGGCAACGATCAAGTCAGGCAGGCGGCCAGTTTAATTCAAGCTCAGCAACAGCTGAACTATGTTGGTTTTATTGAAGGTGATGAGGTTTTTAATGGCCGTGCAGAGGTCGTTGTCTGTGATGGTTTTACAGGTAACATTGCATTAAAAAGTAATGAGGGATTGGCTCGGCTTATTGCGGGTAAGTTAAAACAAAGTTTCAACCGTAATCTATATCGACGAATACTAGGGCTGTTAGCGCAACCTGTACTGAAAGAATTACAACAGCAAATCGATCCGGGGCGGAGAAATGGAGCCAGTCTGTTGGGCTTACAGGGTATCGTCATTAAAAGTCATGGTAGTGCCAGCAGTCGTCACTTTGAAGCGGCAATAGAGCAGGCCATTCTTGACTCAAAACTTAATATTCCGGCACGAATAGCTGAAAAACTGATTCACCAATAGCAATAGTCGATCTGCTGATCGTTTATCTCTGTCCGCAATGTTGTACACTATCACTTTTACAATACTGCGTTTGATTTAAGAGGAAAATATGTCGCAAATGCTGGCTTTTGTGTTTCCGGGGCAAGGCTCCCAGCAACTGGGTATGTTAGCTGATCTCGCCACCTCTCATT
>SLCQ01000098.1 GCA_007125745.1 Nitrincola sp. | reverse complement strand
TACAAAAGCTGCAGTACCTAACCTGTCCTGTCATCTTAGTCGTGAATAAAGTCGATCAACTTAAGCAAAAAGATGAACTACTGCCACAAATTGAAGCTATTTCCGCAAAGCGTGAATTTGCTGCGATTATGCCCATGTCTGCTAAGCAGGGTCATAATGTTGATGCCTTAGAAGCACTCGTAGCAGAGCACCTTCCAGAGGGTCCACACCACTACCCAGAAGACCAGATTACCGATAGAAGTTCACGTTTTGTGGTGGCAGAAATCGTACGAGAAAAGCTCATGCGTAATTTGGGTGAAGAGGTTCCGTACGGCATTACTGTTGAAATTGAAGCCTTCGAACATGATGGTCAACTGCTGACCATCAGTGCACTGATACTGGTTGAACGTGACGGCCAGAAACGAATTGTGATTGGTGACAAGGGTAGTGTGTTAAAAACTATAGGGCGTGATGCACGCATTGATATTGAAAAAATGTTTGAATGTAAAGTGATGTTAAACCTCTGGGTTAAGGTTCGCAGAGGTTGGTCAGATGATGAACGTGCTTTGCGAAGCTTAGGCTATAGGCACGAGTAATGGCACACCGTGCTGAACAGGCTGCAGCCTATGTTCTGCATACACGACCTTACCGCGAAACCAGTCTGTTGGTAGACCTGTTCACACTCGAGTATGGACGAGTCAGTGTTGTAGCACGCGGAGCAAAACGCTCTAGTTCATCAAGACGCTTTACGCTCCAACCTTTCCAGCCAGTCCATGTGAGCTGGACGGGTCGTCATGAACTGAAAAATCTTTCTCACTCAGAGGTGCCACAAGTAGTGCCCCAACCTCAAGGGAAGGCACTTCTATGTGGCTTATATGCTAACGAACTCCTACTACGTTTATTACAACCTGCTGATCCGCACCCTAAACTTTATCTGTACTATACCTATCTGCTGACAGAGCTGTTGCAGTGTAACGATCTTGAGGGTGCTTTACGGACATTTGAAAAGCAACTGCTTCAAAGCTTGGGATATGCGATAGACTTTACATCCTGTCATGCTGATCATTATTACCAATTTAATGCATATGATGGTGGCTTACATCAGGCTCAATCTGGTCAAGGCTATTTAGGTGCCTGGTTGTTGTCTATTGCAGAAGATCAATATGATGATCTTGACGTGCGCCGAGCTGCGAAGCAATTGATGCGTGAAGCCTTTGCAGTGCTTTTAGGTGATAGGCCACTTAAAAGCCGTGAACTTTTTTTAAAGACTAGGAGAACTAAATGAGTCTTGCTAAGCCCCTATTACTGGGCGTCAATATTGACCATATCGCTACACTTCGCCAAGCGCGTGGGACTCGTTACCCAGATCCAGTGTACGCTGCACAACTGGCAGAAGCCGCAGGTGCTGATGGAATTACTGTGCACCTTCGAGAGGATCGCCGCCATATTCAAGAAAGAGATATTCGGGTATTAGCAGAGGTTTTACAGACGCGCATGAATCTTGAAATGGCGTTAACCCCTGAGATGTTGGCCTTTGCACAAGAGATTAAGCCTGCTCATATCTGCTTGGTGCCAGAAAAGCGTGAAGAGTTGACCACGGAAGGCGGATTGGATGTGATGACTTATGAATCCCAAGTGGCTCACTTTTGTGATGTATTAGAAGGCCAAGGCTCTGAAGTGTCTTTGTTTATCGATCCTGATGTCAAACAAATTGATGCCTCAGTACGATGTGGAGCACCTGCTATTGAGCTACATACTGGGGCCTATGCAGACGCAGAATCACCCATGGCTATGCAAGAGGAACTGGCTCGCATTCGTCATGCTGCTCATTATGCCGCTCAACAAGGTCTTATCGTGAATGCGGGACATGGATTGCATTATCACAATGTGGATGCGATTGCGGAAATCCCAGAGCTCAATGAGTTGAATATTGGTCATGCCTTAATCGCACATGCATTGTTTGTGGGTATGACTGATGCAGTGAAAGAAATGAAAGCGCTGATGCTGACAGCTAGACAGCGTGTGTTGTTGGCAACAAAAGAGTTGTCGCAATGATTTTTGGCCTGGGTGTTGATATTGTGCAATTAGTTAGGATGCAAACGGCACTAGAGCGCACACCCAAGCTTGCTGAACGGATTTTGACGGACTCAGAATTGGCTGAGTTTTTACATGCCAAGGATAGACCTCGCTATTTGGCTAAACGCTTTGCGAGTAAAGAAGCTGTGGTCAAAGCGCTGGGTACCGGTATCGCCAAAGGAGTGAGCTGGCATGATATTCAAATAGATAAAACGGTGGATGGTAAGCCTCTGGTAGCCTTGACAGGGAAAGCGCTATCTGTGGCAACTGATTATGAGATTCGTGCTTGGCACCTGTCCTACAGTGATGAAAAGGAATATGTGGTTGCGACAGTCATTGCTGAAAGTTGAGTCGAACAGGTTAAGCCGTTACCATCGTGCGTTGGCCAGTGTTTAAGACAGCCATATTGAAAAATAAGATGTGTGTTTTTTATTCTATTTATACAGGGTTGCAAAGATGACAGTACCGCATTACCCCACTATCGCAGAGTGTGTCGGCAATACACCGTTGGTTCGCCTGCAACGTTTCAAGGTACCCAATAATAATACGTTACTGTGTAAATTAGAGGGCAACAACCCGGCTGGCTCTGTTAAAGATCGCCCAGCACTCAGTATGATCGAACTTGCCGAGCAACGTGGTGATATTCAGCCAGGCGATGTACTTATCGAGGCAACATCAGGTAATACGGGAATTGCGCTGGCAATGGCGGCGGCCATAAAAGGCTATTCGCTAAAGTTGATTATGCCAAACAATATGAGCAATGAACGCAAGGCCGCTATGGCCGCCTATGGTGCTGAGTTAATTGAAGTGGGCCAATCTGAAGGTATGGAAGGTGCTCGTGACCTGGCGATGCGGTTACAGCAAGAGGGTGTGGGTAAAGTGTTAGATCAGTTCTCTAACCTGGATAATCCAGAAGCACACTACCGAACCACTGGCCCTGAGCTATGGCGTCAAACGGCAGGTCAGATTACACATTTTGTCAGCTCCATGGGAACCACAGGCACCATTATGGGCGTGTCTCGCTATTTAAAAGAGCAAAACCCAGATGTCTGTATTGTGGGCTTGCAACCAGAAGAGGGGTCTTCAATTCCTGGCATTCGCCGTTGGCCAGAGGCCTATCTGCCAAAGATTTTTGAAGCGGCGCGGGTAGATAAAGTCTTAGATGTATCACAAACAGATGCTGAACAAATGATGAGACGACTAGCCCAAGAAGAGGGCATCTTTGCTGGCGTGTCGTCCGGTGGCTCTGTAGCAGGTGCATTAAAACTGGCAGAACAAACAGAAAATGCAACGATAGTATGTATTATCTGTGATCGAGGTGATCGTTACCTATCCACAGGTGTGTTTGATCCTCGTTAAGAGGTTTAAGGAGTTACCGACGGCATGGTTAAGGTACGTGATGAGCATCCTATACGTGAGGATGGATCTGTAGACCTAGAGCTTTGGCTTGAGCGTTTGCAGATGAAAACAGACTATTGCTTAAATGTAGATGCCATCCGCTCTGCTTGTGAGATTGCTCGAGAAGTACAAGAGCAAGCTGTTTTGAATGATGGTGATGACTGGGCCAGTGAACAGAAAAACAGCTACTTAATTGGCCTTGAGATGGCGCAAATCTTAGCTGAGTTGCAACAAGATCAAGAGTCTCTTATAGCCGCTATCCTTTATAGGGCTGTCCGCGAAAACAAACTCTCTTTAGCAAAAGTACAGCGTGAATTTGGTCAAGTGATCGAAACCTTGATCCATGGTGTCTTGCAAATGGCGGCCATAGGGAGCCGCAAAAATCCTCGGCATGATGCGTCTGTGTTAGGAGACACTGAAGGGCAGGTCGATAATCTTCGGAAAATGCTGGTGGCGATGATTGATGATGTCCGTGTGGCACTCATCAAGATAGCAGAACGAACCTGTGCCATTCGTCGCGTTAAAGACGAGAGCCGAAAAAAGCGCTACTTGGTTGCACGTGAAGTCTTTGACATATATGCACCTTTGGCGCATCGACTCGGGATTGGTCATATTAAATGGGAGCTTGAAGACCTCTCTTTTAGGTACCTAAAACCTAATGATTATAAAAATATTGCTCGTTTGCTGGATGAAAAACGTCTCGATCGGCAACTGTTTATAAATGAAGTCGTCGATCAGCTTCGTGATCGGCTCGAAGATGCTTCCATAGCCGGTGACGTGCATGGCCGTGCCAAACATATCTACAGTATTTGGCGCAAAATGCAACGTAAAAACATTGAATTTAACCAAGTGTTTGATGTTCGTGCTGTACGTATTCTGGTACCTGAAGTACGTGATTGTTATACCGTTTTAGGCATTGTGCATGGCTTATGGCGTAATATTCCACATGAATTCGATGACTATATAGCATCACCTAAATCTAACGGCTATCGTTCACTCCACACAGCGGTATTTGGACCTGAAGGAAAAGTGCTCGAAATTCAAATCCGTACCTTTGATATGCATGAGGAAGCGGAGCTGGGTGTCTGTGCGCATCATCTTTATAAAGGCACTGACGTCAGAGCCCGCCGGGATGGTTATGAAGAAAAAATCTCATGGTTGCGACAGGTCTTGGAATGGCATGATGATCTTGGAGAAAGTGAAGGTCTTCGTGAAATTCTGCGCGGTGATGTGACTCAGGATCGTGTGTATGTATTTACACCCGATGGTCATGTAATTGACATGCCTTCAGGCTCTACTCCAGTCGATTTTGCATATAGAGTTCACACGGAAGTGGGTCACCGTTGTCGCGGAGCGAAAGTGAATGGACGCATTGTTTCTTTAAATCACGTCCTCAAAACAGGCGATCAAATCGAAATCATGACCGGAGGTGAAGCACGTCCGCGTCGCGACTGGTTGAATATTAACTTAGGCTTTGTCACCACGTCACGAGCCAGAGCTAAAGTAGCTCACTGGTTTAAATTACAAGCGCGGGATCAAAATGCTGAAGCTGGGCAGGATATGCTTCAGCGCGAATTTAAACGCTTAGCGATTGATGCTCACCAGCTCAATCTCAAAACAATTGCGCAAGCACTTAGCTTTAAATCGACCGAAGATATGTTTGCCGCCATAGGTGCCGGAGACCTCCGCCTTTCACAAATTTTGAATGAAGCGCAAAAGCAGACAGAGCCACAGCATGAAGAGCAGATGGCTTTGCAACTGCAACCGCATCATCATCGCTCTACACAACTAGTACAAGGTACCAGTGATGGTGTGCGAATACAGGGAGTTGGGAACCTACTGACCGTCATCGCTAACTGCTGTAAGCCGGTACCAGGTGATCCCATTGCAGGTTTTATTACTCAAGGTCGAGGTGTATCGATCCATCATGAAAACTGTAGTAATCTGCAAACACTTCGTGAGACAGAACCACGCCGTATCGTAACAGTCGACTGGGATGAAGAGGGTGAAAATACCTACCCTGTTGATATCATGATTGAAGCCTATGATCGCTCCGGTTTGTTGCGTGATGTGATGATGATTATGGCAAATGAAAAAATGAATATTTTGTCGGCCAATACCCTAACCGATAAAAACAGCAATATTGCTCGTTTGTCGCTAACTATAGAGATCTCTCGATTAGAGATGTTGGGTCGCCTTATGGATAAACTGAATCAGTTACCAAACGTCATTGACGTACATCGAGAACGTGATGGAAAACACTAAGCCCTACACTCTGGAAGATTTGATCTACCTAATGGCAAGGCTTCGAGGTCCAAAAGGTTGTCCGTGGGATCAGCAACAGGTATTTAAGAGTATCGTTCCCCATACGCTTGAAGAAGTCTATGAAGTGATCGATACCATAGAGCGTGAGGACTGGAATCATCTTCAAGATGAACTGGGTGATTTGCTCTTTCAAGTGGTTTTTTATGCGCGCTTGGCAGAAGAGGGTGAGCTATTTGATCTGAAGCAGATCATTGATCAGCTTGTGTCAAAACTGATCAGGCGCCATCCACATGTTTTTCCAGAAGGCTCGCTCTACACCTCATCTGACCGCTCAACGGATGTATTAGAAGTGAATCAGCAATGGGAAAGCATTAAAGAGCAGGAGCGTCAATCACGTCAGCGACTCTCGGCTATGGATGAAATTCCGCTGGCATTACCTGCTCTGAACCGTGCTTCTAAAATCCAAAAAAGAGCCGCTAATCTAGGCTTTGATTGGCCCGATCCTATGGGTGTTCTCGATAAAATTGAAGAAGAGATTCATGAGCTAAGAGAAGCGATTGCATCTGGAAATCTAGATGCGATCCAAGATGAAGCCGGTGATTTACTCTTTGCTCAGGTGAATCTATGTCGTCACTTAACATTAGATCCAGAGCAAGCCTTACGCAGTACCAATCGAAAGTTTGAACAACGTTTTCGATATGTTGAACAGCAAGTATTATCGGGTAAAGGGCGTTTCCAAGACTATTGCTTGGAAGAGCTTGACCAATTTTGGCAAGAGGCAAAAAAAGGAGAACAGCAGTGACGGTGAATTTGCATGAAGCGTTACGTGACGATGTGCGTATGCTGGGTGATAGCCTGGGTCGAACCATTGCTGCTGACTTAGGTGATGAATTTTTACAGCGCGTCGAAACGATTAGACAGTTGGCAAAAGAGGGGCGCTCTGCTGAAAAGCCGGACCATGATGAGCTTCTAAGTGCGATAGAGTCACTGGATAAAGAAGATGTGCTTCCCTTGGCACGCGCTTTTACTCAGTTCTTAAATCTGGCCAATATCGCAGAAGAGCACCATCGAGTGCGTCGACAGCTTGATGTCAGCGAACAAGAGGAAGCCGATGAATTCTCTGATCTATTAAATCGCTTGCACTGTGACTTGGGGCAATCCGCTGAGCAAATACAGGACACACTTTCCAATTTACGTATCGATCTCGTGCTTACGGCTCATCCAACAGAGGTGAACCGGCGAACACTGATTCAAAAATATGATGCGATTACCGACTGCCTCAAGCGCTTAGACCGACAGGAGCCCGTCAGCGAACGACTGGATCAACTCATCGCGCAAATCTGGCATACCGATGAGATACGAAAACAGCGCCCCACGCCGGTTGATGAAGCTAAATGGGGTTTTGCCGTCATAGAAAATTCCCTGTGGAAAGCCATTCCAGCGTTTTATAGGCGTCTGGATCAATCATTGCAAGCCGGATTTAATGTTAACCTGCCTCTTAACTGTTCACCCGTGCGCTTCTCGTCATGGATGGGCGGTGATCGAGATGGTAACCCAAACGTGACCGCTAAGGTCACGGCTGAGGTGCTTCAGTTGGCACGTTGGATGGCGGCCGATCTTTTTGTCAAAGATGTCGATGAGCTACGTAAAGAGCTATCGATGTTTCGTGCCAACGCTGAACTTCGGGAACAGGTTGGGGAAGCAACATCAGAGCCCTATCGTGCTTACCTAGGAGGACTGCTCTCACGACTGCAGGCGACTCGTGAGGGTATTGAAGCTAAACTGAAAGGGCAAGTCGTCGATGAGCGTCAGTGGATTTTGGATGATCAAGAGCTATTAGAGCCCTTAATGATGTGTCATCGCTCGCTGTGCGAATCTGGAATGCAAAATATCGCTTCAGGTTTGTTGGAAGATATCATTCGTCGTGCATCTTGCTTTGGTCTGGCATTAGTCAAAATAGACATTCGTCAAAACGCAGATCGTCATACGCAAGTTTTTGAAGAGCTCTGTCATGCCTATCAATTGGGCGATTATAGTCGCTGGTCAGAACAGGAAAAACAGGCTTTTCTGCTAAAGGAGTTGCAATCACAACGGCCATTAATACCGCGTGAGTGGCAACCTTCTGCAGAGGTTAAAGAAGTCCTTGATACCTGTGACGTAGTCGCTCGTACCTCTCCAGATTCGCTAGGCTCTTATGTTATTTCTATGGCCAGCAAGCCTTCAGATGTGCTGGCCGTTATTCTGTTATTAAAAGAAAAGGGGATTACATGGAACATGCGTGTTGTGCCTCTTTTCGAAACCCTTGCGGACCTTGATGGCGGTCCCGACTGTATCGATGATCTATTGAAAATCGATTGGTATAAGGCCTATACAGAAGGCAAGCAAGAAGTGATGATCGGTTACTCGGACTCCTCAAAAGATGCCGGTCAGCTAGCGGCCGCTTGGGGACAGTACCGAGCTCAACGGGCATTAACACACGTCTGTCAGAATCACGAGGTTCACCTAACGCTTTTTCATGGTCGCGGCGGCACAGTGGGGAGAGGTGGTGGTCCTAGCCACACCGCAATTTTGTCACAACCGCCGGGTTCTGTTGCTGGCGCATTGCGTGTCACCGAACAGGGTGAAATGATCCGTTTTAAATTTGGTGTGCCTGAAATAGCCGTTCGTAACTTGGAGCTTTATACCGGTGCTGTGCTTCAAGCAACCCTTTGTCCTGGCTCACCTGCTCAGCCCGAGTGGTGTCAGTATATGGATAGACTCGCCGAGAAAGGGTTCAACAGTTATCGCTCTATTGTGCGAGAAGATCCTCAATTTGTACCCTATTTTCGCGCGACAACCCCTGAGCAGGAATTGGCTAAATTACCCTTAGGGTCACGACCAGCTAAACGGCGTGTCGATGGCGGTGTCGAAAGTTTGCGCGCTATTCCTTGGATTTTTGCATGGACTCAAATTAGGCTTCTGCTACCCGCATGGCTCGGTTCGGATACAGCGCTTGGCGATGCGATTCAAGAAGGAGAGTTAGCGAGATTGCAAGAGCTCTATCAACATTGGTCATTCTTTCGAACCAACATTGATATGCTAGAGATGGTGCTCGCCAAAGCCGACATTAGTATTTCAGCCTATTATGAAAAACGCTTAACCTCTGATGAGCTGGGTGTGTTAGGTGCTAGCTTACGAGACCGTTTACAAATGACCGCAAAATGGGTAAAACAGATTAAACAGGTAGAGCAGTTGCTGGAAGATAACCCTATTATTCGCCAGTCAATAGAGGTGAGAAACCCATACTTAGACCCCTTGCATTTTCTGCAAGTTGAGTTGTTGTACCGTGATCGAAATCAACCAGATCAACGCCTTGAGCAAGCTCTGATGGTAACCATGGCGGGTATTTCAGCAGGTATGAGAAATACCGGTTAGTGCTAACGTCGAATTGTGAAGGTCGCTTGTGAAGCGTTACCCTCGGATACAATTTTTGTAAGCTGTTGCCCAATGATTGGCAGATAAGAATTTATTATTAGAAGTGAATAGGAGTAAACCCTCAATGCGAATTATTTTGCTTGGTGCACCGGGTGCCGGTAAAGGGACACAAGCTCAGTATATTACTGAAAAATTTGGTATACCTCAGATCTCGACCGGAGACATGTTACGTGCTGCCGTGAAAGCAGGTACGCCACTGGGTGTTCAGGCTAAAAAAGTGATGGATGAGGGTGGCTTGGTATCTGACGATATCATCATTGGTCTCGTGAAAGAGCGAATTGCAGAACCTGATTGCAAAAATGGCTTCCTGTTCGACGGTTTTCCACGCACCATTCCTCAAGCCGATGCACTGAAGGAAGCCGGTGTTAAGATTGATGCTGTGGTTGAAATCGATGTGGATGATGAAGAGATCATCAAACGTATGAGTGGTCGTCGTGTTCACCCGGGGTCAGGGCGCACTTATCATGTGATCTTCAATCCACCAAAAGCAGAAGGCAAAGATGATGTCACGGGTGAAGATCTGGTTCAACGCGCCGATGACCAAGAAGATACAGTCCGTCAGCGTCTGAATGTCTACCATGATCAAACGAAGCCATTAATAAACTACTATCAAGGTTGGGCACAGCAAGATGCGACAAATGCGCCTACCTATGTTTATGTTGCCGGTGTCGGAAGCGTAGAAGATATCCGTGACAAAGTGTTTGCTAGTCTGCAGGGCTAAGTTTTTTCATACTGCCAATGGCATGTATCAATCCCAAGACCCTGTCTAGACGGGGTCTTATTCTATTGAAATATCAGTTTTGATAATGAATGAATCCAATACCATTTCAACAGAGATTGTTGAAGAACCTCATCCACCCGCTCCGAGTGAATGTTGTGGTGGCGGTTCCTGCTGTCCTTGTGTTTGGGATCTCTATTTCGAACAGAAGCGACTATGGCAAGAGCAACAAAAGCAGTTGAATAGTGACCAAAACGATCGGGTAAACACTAACAGCTGACAGTCTTTTGAAGATAGTTGTGCCGATGGTAAAAACGGTTTAACTGGCTATCAGACGCACTACTACCGGTAAACACCTTAATATATTCAGGTATTCTTGCCATACGCACCTCCAATGACTCATGTGTACGCATGGATACATAGCCTATTTGTGTTAAATAAATTGTGCGCGCACGTATATCGGCCTCGCATTGACTAAAGCCATGACGTTCAAACATCTGCCTAATGGCAGCTAAACGTCGTTGGTCTGCTTCTTCTATATCCTGTTTAACTTGATCACACTGAAGTGCCCAGTTGCGCATCGCAAACTCAAATGCATCATCGAACAAGTGCTTATCGAGCCAGCAATCAAAAAGGTTGAGAACCCCTTCAGTAATCGTCTCTGCATACTCATGAGTTTGTTGGATCAGGTTTCCCGTATTTTTTTCTCGCCAGCGTTGTATTAATGCCTCTAACAGCGCATCTCGATCTTTGAAAAACCAGTAGAAACTAGTGCGTGAAAGATGCAGTTGTTTGGCAAGGGGTTGGATACGCACAGCTTCTACACCACGTGAGATTAGCGTGTCATAAGCAATATCTATCCATATATCAGGCGAGCCGCGCCATCCGGTTTCAGCTTTAGTCATGTCGTGCAGAATAGGGTTTTTTGTCGTTTATAGCAATTAAATGTTCATGAATGTACCTATAATTGACACAAGTGTACATTTTAACTAATCTGCTTAAAAGTACATCTAACTCAGTACTGATATTTAAAAAGCGAGGGCTGTTTTATGTCCAAAGATCCGTTGCTTCAACCATACCAACTTAAGCACTTAACGTTAAAAAACCGCATCATGACAACATCACATGAGCCCGCTTATCCTGAAGACGGTATGCCCAAGGCAAAGTATCGGGCGTATCATGCTGAACGAGCACGTGCCGGTATTGCGTTAACCATGACAGCTGGGTCAGCAACGGTATCTAAAGATAGTCCTCCCGTATTTAATAATATTTTGGCTTATAAAGATGAAGTGGTGCCTTATATGCGTGATCTGGCAGATGCCTGTCATGAACATGGCACGGCGGTAATGATTCAGCTCACCCATTTAGGTCGAAGAACACACTGGGCTAAAGGAGATTGGTTGAGTGTGGTTTCACCATCACATCATCGTGAAGCTAGTCATCGTGCCTTCCCAAAAAAGATGGAAGATTGGGATATTGAGCGCATCATCAAAGATTATGCCGATGCAGCTGAACGCATGTATGTTGCTGGACTCGATGGTATTGAGCTGCAAGCCTATGGACACCTCATGGATCAGTTCTGGTCTCCTCTCACCAATACGCTTGAAGGACCTTATGGTGGCTCCTTAGATAATCGATTGCTGTTTACTTTTGATGTGCTCAAAGCGATACGTAAACGGGTTGGAGATCAATTTATCCTAGGGGTTCGTTACACTGCAGATGAACAGCTCGATGGCGGAATAACGCCCGAAGAGGGTTTGCTGATTTCACAAAAACTTCAGGCCAGCGGCATGGTTGATTTTTTGAATGTCATTCGCGGCCATATTGATACCGATGCTGGCTTAACTGATGTGATTCCTGTTCAGGGTATGCGAAACGCCCCTCATCTAGACTTTGCCGGTGAAGTGCGCAAGTTAACCGGAATGCCGACATTTCATGCTGCGAAAATTCCCGATATTGCCACCGCTCGTTATGCCATCGATTCTGGAAAACTCGATATGGTGGGCTTAACACGTGCTCATATGGCGGATCCCCACATTGTGCGTAAGTTGATCGCGGGAGAAGAAGACCGAATTCGTCCTTGTGTTGGTGCGAACTTCTGCTTAGATAGAATCTATCAGGGAGGTGAGGCTTATTGCATTCATAATCCTGCTACAGGGCGCGAATTGACCATGCCACATGATATCCCTAAAGCGCCAACACAGAAGAAGATTCTCGTCATTGGAGCAGGTCCAGCCGGGCTTGAAGCAGCGCGGGTTGCTGCTGAGCGTGGGCATGATGTGACAGTGATGGAAGCAGCGGATAAAGCGGGCGGGCAGATTCGTCTGACCGCACAAAGTGAGCGCAGACGAGAAATGATCAGTATCATTGATTGGCGCCTGGATGAGTGTGATCGACTGGGGGTCAATTTTCGCTACAACACCTGGGCAGAGTCAGAAGATGTGTTGGCTGAACAGCCAGATGTGGTTATTGTCGCTACCGGCGGTTTACCCCATACCGATGTATTAACTGATGGTAATCATCTTGTTGTTTCAACTTGGGATATTATTGCCGGTGATGTGAAACCGGGGAACAATGTACTGGTGTATGATGATGCTGGAGATCATGCGGCCTTGCAAGCTGCTGAAGTGATCGCCGCTAGTGGGGCGAAGGTTGAAATTATGACACCTGATCGTACCTTTGCACCGGAAGTGATGGCGATGAACCTGGTGCCCTATATGCGGAGCCTGCAAAAGCATGACGTGATTTTTACGGTCACTTACCGTCTAGCCTCTGTTGAGAATTTAGACGGTGGCTTATTGGCGAGGTTGAGTAGTGATTATGGTGGAGTACTGAATACGCGTCATGTTGATCAAGTGGTGGTAAATCACGGTACATTACCCTTAGATGAGCTGTATTTTGATCTTAAATCTCATTCTCGCAACTTAGGAGCGGTTAACTACGAACAACTCATAGCAGGTGAAGTGCAAACAGAACTAAGAAATCCAGATGGTCAATTTGATCTCTACCGTATCGGTGATGCTGTTTCAGCACGAAATACCCATGCTGCCATATATGATGCATTGCGTTTATTGAAAGACATTTGACCTGACAAGGCAGACATCAACGCAACAGTCTTAATAAGAAAAAAGCCCAGCATAGCTGGGCTTTTTTCATCAGAACAAGCGGAAAGCTTAACTGAATGGTTTCATAAAAAGGCTTAGATCTATTACTAAGCTTTCTTGAGTTCTTTCTTCAGCTTTTTAACTTTCTTTTCTTGCTTGGCTACTTTTGCTTTTGTTGCTTTGATTGCTTTTTTAAGTTTTTTCTTAGCATCAGCCATGGGGGCTCCTTAGAAATTTTTATTTATTAATTAATACATCCCTTTAAGCATAGACCTAGTATGGCTTTAGGTCAAAAGTGCGTTCAGCCAAATAACAGACTTAACTGTATTGAAGTCACAAGGGTCGATAGGGGTAATATAGTTGAGTTTAGAAGTTAACTTTATTTCGTAACGCCTTAGTTTTTCCGCGTTGCGTTTTCTTATCCATGCGACGACGTTGTGACCCCTTAGTTGGTTTTGTTGCCCGACGAGGTTTTGTTTGCTTAATAGCGAGCTGTATTAGCTCTTTCAGTCGCAACAGTGCATCGTCTTTATTCATCTCCAGAGTACGAAAACGCTGTGCTTTGATCACGATAACACCATCTTGCGTGATGCGTTGATCTGAATAGTTCAGCAGGCGTTCTTTGTAGGCGGGTGGCAAGGATGAACGGTGAATGTCGAAGCGCAAATGAACTGCAGAGGCGACCTTATTGACATTCTGGCCGCCTGCACCCTGTGCTCGGATCGGTTGAAATTCAATCTCCCAGTCGGACAAGTGAAGGGTTTCGGTAATCTCGAGCAAAAGTACCTCAGTGATTGTTGTTGAAAATTGTCTGTTAATGCCTAAGCGCTAGGATAACCTCAGAATGACAGAAAGTAATCTCGATAAGCGCATTTACAGGTGAAGTTCTGCTTCATGAGGTTAACTTAGATCATCTTATTTTTCGTAAACAATCTCTCCCAGTGTGAGTTCAATCGGTTGCACCCCAGCCCAAACGGGTAATACCATATCCTCAGGATCGTCAATTGGCCCTCCTGTACGTACCTTCGCTGAGATATTTTCCAACTTGAAGGCTAACACACTGGTGGCTTTAAGTTCGGTATCATTGGCTGGGCGTGCTTCTTTGGAGCGTCCTTGATGAAACTTTTCCATTAAGGCGTCTAGTGAGGCACGCTTTTCCACTTCATCGGTGACTTCATAAGCCTTGCCGTAAAGGATCACACTGCGGTAGTTGACTGAGTGATGAAACGCAGAACGGGCAAAGACAATGCCATCGAGAAGGGTGACCGCAATACTGGCCTCCGCTCCCTTAAGTAATTGCTGAAACAAGCCATTCTTAGAGGAGCCATGAATATAGAGCACTTCGTCTACACGCCAATGCAGTGTTGGTTGGATTAAGGGACCTTGCTCACTTTGACAAGCGACATGGCACACCATCGCTTCGTCTAAAAT
>SLCQ01000027.1 GCA_007125745.1 Nitrincola sp. | reverse complement strand
TGAGCTCTAAGCGATGTGCAACATGAATAGCGACTGGCATTAATAACGCCATAGCCCCCACGTTATTCATAAACCCGGATAAAAAGGCACCCAGCCCCATCAATGCCAGCATACTCACAAATCGCCCGGCATTGGCAGGCAGTACCACACGTGTCAATGCATCTACAGCACCTGCATTCTGAAGACCACGGCTTAATATCAAAACACACGCCACCGTAATAACAGCGGGATGACCAAAACCACTAAAGGCCTCAGATGGGTCAATCAAACCTGCCAAGACACAGGCTAAGAGCGATCCCAAGGCGACCATATCATGTCGCCATCGGCCCCATAAAAACATCAGTACTGTGATGGAAAGGATGGAGATGATCGTCCATTGTTCAGATGACATTTATTCTGCCTTCTCTTGTGAGTCGATTAGAAGTGAACTTTAAAAACGCTTAATTATATATCCCATTTGGTAGACTAATCATGATCCCTGCAGGATAATCAGAGATTGCTTTACTGATTCATGGACCTCTACTATGAGCCGTTATATTGCTCCAGAACCGCTTGCAGAGTAGGGCTTTCGTAGCCAATGTTTTAATATTATTTCCCTGCGAGGTGCTTTTATGCGTCTGTTTAGTTGTGGCCATTGTGATCAACGCTTATTTTTTGAAAACACAAGCTGTGAACACTGTGAAGCCGTGCTTGGATTTCTTCCAGACAAGTTGAGTTTAGTCTCGCTCGAACCCGCTAATAATGGCCTATGGAAACCTTACAAGTCGGATACACTGTACAAAAAATGCAAGAATTATGAAGAGCATTCGGCTTGTAACTGGATGATTCCAGCAGATGACTTACATGAGTTTTGTCCAGCATGCCGTTTAAATCAAACGATTCCTGACCTAAGTATCGATGGAAACATCGATCTTTGGTGCGACTTGGAAACCGAAAAGAGGCGTTTAGTCTATTCGTTACTCAGATTGAATTTACCCATAGAACCTCTCAGTGAGGTAGCGGATGGTTTAGCCTTTGACTTTTTAGCAGATACAGAGCATCCCTTCAGTGAGCGCGGTAAAGTGCTAACCGGTCATGCTAACGGTCTTATCACCATCAATATCAAAGAAGCAGACCCAGCAGAACGAGAGAAGATGAGAGGTCAACTCGACGAACCCTATCGCACTCTGCTGGGCCATTTTCGTCATGAATCTGGACACTATTACTGGAACAAATTGATTCAAAATACCGACAGGCTGGCCGAATGTCGTGATCTGTTTGGTGATGATACACTTGATTACGGTGAAGCACTTGAACACCATTACCAACAAGGTGCACCGGAAAACTGGCAAGAAAACTATATTACGGGTTATGCCACGATGCACCCATGGGAAGATTGGGCGGAAACTTGGGCGCATTATCTTCACATTGTCGATACACTGGAAACTGCGTGGCAATTCAGTTTGGGTATTAAACCCAAAACAGGTGAGGATGTAACAGGTCTGGTTAAACACGACTTTGATGCCTACAAAGCTGACAGTATTGAGTTGTTGATAGAACATTGGCTACCCTTAACCTATGCGCTTAATAGCTTAAATCGTAGCATGGGTCACGAACATGCCTATCCCTTTGTGATTTCGCCACAAGTCATCAGAAAACTCGACTTCATCCATCGTGTTGTTCATTCGTGAAGGATTTATGGTTATGTCAAACACCACTCAAACATTGCTTTCTCCCCCCTGGACTAAAAATTCAGATGGGGCTATCAGAAAAATTGGTGTCGAGCTTGAAATCAATGGCATGGAGCTGGATACCCTAGCCCATCACGTGGCCGAATTTTTAGACTTATCCATCGACAGTAACGGTCGCTACGAACGAGTGCTAAAAGGAGATTCAGCGGGTGACTGGATTATTGAACTGGACTTCAACCTTCTCAAAAAAATAGGCAGAGAAGAGCGCGGGCATAACTCCCTTTCAGAGGAAGCAGCAAACACTGCTGAAGAGATGCTCGCATTAGCGGCCAAAGCTGTTGTTCCTCTGGAAGTGGTTAGCCCACCCTTGCCGCTTGATCGACTCAGTCAGTTTGAAGAGCTGATCAAACTGTTAAGAAACAAAGGAGCCAAAGGCACTTCTGATAACGCAGTAAACGCGTTTGGCATGCAGTTTAACCCTGAGTTACCGAGTTTAGATGCAGAAATGATCACACGTTGCTTGAAAGCCTTCGTATGCTTATACGACTGGATTTTTGAGCGTGCTAACATCAATCTGTCTAGGCGCGTGACCAGTTATGTCAACCCTTACCCCACAGACTATGTAAAGAAGATTATTGCGGCTGATTATTGGCCCAACCTTGACACCTTGATTGATGATTATCTACTCGACAACTCAACACGCAATCGTGCCTTAGACATGCTCCCACTGTTTGCCTTTTTGGATAAAGAGCGAGTTGATGCCAAGACCGATGATGTACTGATCAAGGCACGTCCGACTTTTCACTACCGATTGCCTGATTGCGAAATTGATCTTCCTGATTGGGGTCTTTACATCGCTTGGAATGACTGGGTCAGAGTTGAGGAATTGGCTGCAGACAAAGAGCGTTTAGACGCGTGTTGCGAAGCCTATCATGATCATCTAGACAGCACTTTCGAACGCATCTTTAAGGACTGGTCAAAAATTGTGGAACGTGAATGGCTAAACCCATAATTGCGATTACCGGACCTGAAAAAGGCGCTTTTGGACCCAGGTTTTTAGTGGCCTTAGCTATTCATCACTATGGCGGGAAGCCACTGCAACTTCGTCCGGGAGATGAAAATAAATCACTCGACTATCAAGGCGTTGTCATTACCGGTGGCCATGATATTGAACCCGTACTCTATGCTGCAGAACCAGAGATAGAAACCAATTATGACTCTGCACGAGATGCATTGGAAAGCGCTGTTATTCGGGATGCGCTTAATCGACAACTACCCTTGTTAGGTATATGCCGAGGCGCTCAATTACTGAATGTCTGTCGCGGTGGATCATTACATCAGGAAATTCGTTCACAACGCAAAAAGACCTCCAATCGCTGGACAATTTTACCTTTAAAAACCCTGAAGGTTGAATCCAATGATGATCATACCCAGGAACTCAGTAAGCTCGAAATGATTTTGCAACGTAAATGCCTAAAGATTAATAGCCTGCATAATCAGGCGATTGATCGACTGGGAGAAAAGCTAAAGGTCAGTGGTCGTGACTTGGATAATTTAATTCAGGCGATTGAAGACTCTTCGCATGATTTTTTAATTGGTGTGCAATGGCATCCTGAGTTTTTGCTGTATCTGCCTGCTCATCGCCGACTGTTCAAAAAGTTAGTAGCATGCTCACGAGGATAGATATCGCATTAAAAAGCATACAACGAATCAACATCACATTATCTGAACCTTTACTGGCACGTGTAGACGCTTATCACCTGCCCATCACTGCCCCTCAACGACACCCTTATGAATATCAGCAAGCGTCACCATCAAGGTCATCGAATCTAAAGGGGATGGATCGAAGCCAATATTTTTATAAAATGCCTGAGCCTCGGCAGACAAGGCATGTACTAGCACTCCACGAATACCAATAACTTCAGCGGCTCTTAATACACGCAAGTAGGCTACAACTCGCTTGCCCTCACACACCACAAAGGTTCGGGAAGCTCCTGTTTGCTGATTTTTTAATGCTTTGTTCTTAAGCCAATGGTCTAGACTTTCAACACCGCAACTAAATGACTCTATGTCATGATCTGCATTGATCGGTTCAGGTGCTGTCAGTTTCACGCCGACTCCCAGGGTGCTGATGTTTGTAGCGTCTTCTGCAAACGAGCGTTGTCTGCTGGTTGGGCATCAAGGCGTGACAGAAATTCAGCATAGACTTCAGAATTGACACAGATGAGCGCTTGATCAAGCAAAGCTTCTTCGGCAGCAAGTTGAGCGGCTTCAAGAATAAAGTCAGTACGATTTTTTCCACGCACTTTCGCCGCTCGATCAATAAGACCTCGCACCTCCGGCTTGATACGTAGATTAAGTGTATTGCGTTTAGAAACTGGCTCGACACTGGACATGATGGTTAATCCTCTATTTCATAATGTCATAGAGTATAGTTGCATG
>SLCQ01000127.1 GCA_007125745.1 Nitrincola sp. | reverse complement strand
TGGTTCTATCCGATAGTCGAGGACATTATTACACGATGAATGCTGTTGATTTTAGATTTTCAATTCGATGATGTCTATATCATATTCATTCAACATAAATCTGCTAAAAAATCTATAAATTAATAGAGGAAAAAATGGAAGTTAACAATCCGATAGCATCAGTTGAGACAAACAATCAACAGCTTCTTGAAGCCTATGTTCAAAAGCCAGAAAAGATGCGATTTTATCAGGAAGGCTTAAATAAAATGAAACATTCTGGAATGTTTACATTTGCATGGCATTGGAGTTGGTGGGCTTTTTTTGGTGGGTGGGCTTTTTTACTTTATCGAAAGGCATATATTCCCGCTTTGGTCGCTTTTTTAGTGATGTCTTTTGCAGGAAGCATTATTCCTGTTTTTGGGTATCTTGTGGGAATGATCCTGTTGGGTGGCTCATCAGCCTATTTCGTGCTTAAGCGTTTTGATGAGTTGGAAAACACTTTATCAGGAACTCCAGAAGATAAAGCGCGAGCTATGCAATCTTTAGGTGGTTACCATACTTGGGTTATCTGGTTAATGGTTGGCTTGATCGGTTTGAGCTTATTAGGTTTTTTAATGCTTGGGCTTTTTATAACGTCATCTTTCTAATATAAACCGCTACTGTCATTTATAACAAAGGGGCTGTATGTGACGGCCCTTCTTCAAGTAAATCACTCAAGATGCTAAGTCCCTTTTCAAGTGTTGTGCTATGGGTGGGTGGTGTTACACATATTCGTACGGCTTGTGGTGCAGGATAACTGCCAACGCAAAATGGATCTGATGCGATTAAAATAACCCCATGTTTTTTGGCTTCGTTCACAAAATCTACAGCTCGCCATGGCTCGGGTAAGTTTAACCAGGCATGAAAACCATAGGGGTGGGCGACGGGCGCGTAATTGCCTAAATAGCGATGTAATAACGCTTGTCTCTCTTTAACTTCTTGCCACTGCCAGTCAATTAACGCATCAACATGTCCTGACTCCAACCATTGACACACCAAGGCTCCCACTATGCCCGGCACTGACCAGCACTGCGCTCTTAAGGATGCCGATAATCGCGACATTAAATTCTTGGGCGCACGTAAAGCGCCAAACCGAATGCCCCCTTCGATGATTTTCGAGACACTAAAAATATACAAGCATCTTTCTGGCGCCAGTTGATAAAAAGGGGTGCCTCGTTGATTGGGGAGTACGTACTGAACGGCATCTTCCAAAATTAACAGGTCGTAACGGCGAGCAATATCCACCAACGCCATGCGACGTGAATGGCTCATATGTTCACCTGTTGGATTGTTATATTCAGGCATCACGTAGAGCAAACGAATTTTTTGTTGCTGGCATAAGCGTTCGAGTGCATCAGGTTTAATCCCTTCCTCATCTGTAGGAATGGGGAGATGCTTTAAGCCCAGTTGTCGCGCAACAGCAATCATGCCTGGATAGGTTAGCGCGGCTGAGGCAACGGCTTCACCGGGGCGAATCAATGCTTGCATCGCTAAAAAATCAGCATGTTGGCCACCTTCAGTTAAAATCAGCTCATCTGCTGTTACGCTGAGTTGATGTTGAGTTAACCACTGTGCCAATACTTCACGTTGTTGTAGGTTGCCTTGCTCTGGCTGATAGGCGAGTACTTGGCGCAATGCCTCTGGGTTGCTGGCTAAGTGGCTCAGACTGACCGCTAATTGTTCGCTACGAATTGGGTTGGGTATGGGTACGCTGAGCGATAGGTCAATACTGTCTGCTTCTGCTTTTGAAAGGTGGTGAAACTTAGGCTCATCAGACTGCATACCACGGATACGCGTACCACTCCCTACTTTAGCCTCAGTTAAACCTCTTCTTTCAGCCTCTCTGTACGCACGTGAAATGGTTCCAAGTGTAACGCCAAGTGCATCAGCCAATAAACGTTGAGGAGGTAATTGATCCCCTGGCTTTAAGGTGCCTGAGGTAATATCGGCGGCGAGTTGATCCGCTAGGGCCAGATATAAAGTGTCTTGATTTTTATCTAGGACAGGGAGCCACTGACACCGAGCGCGTGCTTTCTCTTGGATTCTCAAACCAGTATCTCCCTAGCTGATCATTTAGATTGTTTGGGTAACAATTAATCAATTGAACTCTTATGAGCCTGAAGTTATGTTTAATTGTATCTATTTGTTCAGCATATTTGAACAGCGAAACGATAAATTGTATTGATACAATTATGGCTAAGGAGTGTATATGGCTATCTCACATGTAGAGTTAATCAGTTTAATGATCCCTGTATTGCTGTTTTCCTTTAGCATGTCCGTCACTCCTGGACCCAATAATGTGATGTTAACGGCATCGGGTGCTAATTTTGGCTTTCGTCGAAGTATTCCCCACATGTTGGGTATTACGGTTGGGGTGATGTTACTCATGTCATCTGTGGCTTTAGGATTGGGTGTGTTGTTTGAAAAGTGGCCAGTGATGATGTTGGTCTTGAAAGTCGTGGGCAGTGCTTACTTAATTTGGTTAGCCTGGAAGATTTATCATTCTCCAGCCCCAGATTTGCACCAGCATCATCAAACTAAGCCGCTCACGTTTGTTGAGGCCGCTATATTTCAATTTGTGAACCCTAAGGCTTGGATGATGGCTATTTCTGCAGTGGCATCCTTTACCCTGAGTGGTGATGCTTTTTTTGTATCGGTAGTGTTAGTGATTGTTGCGATGGCTATTGTCAACTTACCCTCTATAGCACTCTGGGCAAGTTTTGGAGTGTTGCTGGGTCGTATTCTTAAATCACCGATTCACTGGAGGTATTTTAATCGGATAATGGGAGGGTTGACCGCTTCCTGTGTCGTGATGATCTTGATTTGAGTCAGTGGTGCTGGTAGCCAAACTAGGTTATAAAGAGGTTTTATAATCCTACATCAAAGAGGTTATTGTGAACGGATCTCGCATCATTACCCTGAGTATTTTTCTTTGCCTGCTGATGAGTGGCAGTTTATCGGCTCAAATACTGCATTATGTGGATGATTCTGGCCGTCGGATTTATGTCGACCATATTACCAAAGTGCCTCCAGAGTATCGTGATCAGCTGGAGGTGCGTGGTAGTCGAATGACTCCACAACAGCAGGCTGAATTGGAACAGCAACGCCTAGAGAGAATGAATAGACAACAGCTTCAGCAACAGCTCAGAGAGGTTGATCAGGCAATTGATGCGTCAAGAACTCAGGTCAACATCAGAGGTAATAGTGTATTAGTCCCTGTTCGGGTACAACTTGGGGGGCGCACAGTTCCACTGAATTTGGTGTTAGATACGGGTGCGACTCAAACGGTGATTCACCGTCAGTCTCTAGATAGACTTCGTATCGATGCGCGCCGGGCTGGCTATGCTCAGATTGCTAGCGGCGATATTATTGAAACCTACTCCGCACGTTTAGATCGTATTGAGATAGGCCCATACACGCTGAACGGGCCAAGAGCTGGGATTATAGATTTTCAAGGAAACGCTACTCATGACGGACTTCTTGGAATGGATTTTCTGCGTCAAATCGACTACCGAATTGATTTTGAAAATGATCAGGTAATATGGGATCCGAGTCGTCTGGCTTCTTTGCAGACTACCCGGACCGAGATTGAAGAGGCTATACAAGCGCTCGCTCAGCAAGACTAAGCTCTAGCCTTGCTTTTAACAACCGGAACAAAGCAATGGAAGCATCTATCTCCTCTTTGCGGTTGGTTAAGCTTTCAATGTTGAGTCCTAGCGGGAGTCCCAAAGGTAAACAGGCTTCTAAAATCTGTTCTAGACTGTTTTGACAGATACGTATCGACTCGGACAATGGGGATGGGGCATCCAGTATTCTCCAGCGCGTCGCTTCGGGAACAGAGATACCCAGCCAGTTCATAAACTCCAGCGTTTTCTGGCTACCACAAGGTGTAAAGGTCAGAATAATGCGTTTAGGTGACTCACCTCTAGCTCGGCACTCCCGCGCGTAACTTGTTAGAAGGTCGATAGTCGCTTGAGGGTTGTAAACCGCTTGGGAAACAAAAAAAGAGCATCCTTGCGTCCCTTTTTGCATCAGTCTAAGGTGTTCGTTACCTTTAACCGCATGACGTTCAGCAATTGTCACACCACCTAAGTTAAAAGGGAGTTTACTATCGCGCAACGCTTCGTATGCATCCTGAAGACTGAGTTGAATTTGACCTTCTGAAGAGGGTGCGCCGACAAGAACCAAATGTTGTTGGCTGAATTTTTCATGGGTTTCCTGCAACCAGGCTTCAAAACTATGCCGGTCACGCTGTGCTACACTTTTATAGGTAATGGTGTCTCGACCAGAGAGGCGTGATAGCAGATAAGCGTATTCTCGAGGATCACGTGTTTCCATGAAAGGAAATGGACGAGGCTGATCAATTCGGCTACTTTCGTCTTGAATGTCGTAAACGATAACACCATCATATTCGAGGCTACTTAAGCGGCCTAAGAGTTTTTCAGCAATCTCTGCCATTTTGTCATCTTCAGTACCCGCTCTGGGGGGCGTAGTTCCGATGAAGTAAACACCTTGTTGTGGGTCATTGAGCGTGTGAGAAAGATTGCGATTCATGGCTGGCTCTATGTCGTTATAGAATAATTTCAGGTCGCGCATAGTTTAACAATGAATGGCATTCAATAAACCTATATTTGAAATGAAATTTTTATGAGTCAAAATGAACGAGTTTCATCACCCGAGTCTTTGTTGAAGCAGGTTAATACGGATCTACCTTTGCCCCCACTGGAAAAGTGGAATCCGGATTTTTGTGGTGATATTCCGATGCGTATTGCCAGTGATGGAAAGTGGTACTACCAAGGTGGTGAAATAAAACGTCCTGCGATGGTGAAAATGTTTTCACGTATTTTATGGAAAGAAGGTGATCGCTATTACTTAAAAACACCCGTTGAAAAGGTCGGTATTCAAGTGGATGACGTGCCTTTTCAAGTTGTTTCTGTAGAGCGCATCAACCAAAACCCTTGTTTGCTGAGGTTTACAACAGCAACTGGAGATACAGTTGATGCGGATGCAGAACACCCCATTCGTGTCGAAACCGATGCAGTGACACAGGAGCCATCACCTTATTTGATGATACGTCAAGGTATGGAAGGGCGTATCCAGCGTGCTGTTTTCTATCAGCTTGCCGAGTGGGCTGAAACTCATGCAACCCCAGAGGGTATTACATGGGTAGTATCCAGTCAGGGTTGTCAGTTTCAGTTAGGCCAAGAGGGTTCGAGCTAGCTTTATATTGATTAAAGTTTAAACACTGTTGGCCGATAGTGAATGCATAGCATACGAGGGCAGTATTATGAGCAGTATCAACTCACTTCAACCAGCATTTGTGCGTACCGGTGATACCAAGCAACCCTCAGTGAACAGGTCCTCTGTTGACTCTGGTCCTCAACTTAACCAGTTACAGACCAAAATTTTGCAAACGCTTGCCCAGCAAATACCCGGTATGAGTCTTGATGGTATTAAGAAACTGGATGCGAGTCAGTTTACACCTGAAAAAGTGGCAGAACGAATCGGTAACTTTGTGGCTCAGGGTTTGGAAATGGCCAGAGCGCGAGGAGAGTCTGAGGAGTCGATTCAAAAGTTATATGATCGAGCCATGCAAGGCGTTGAAAAAGGCTTTCGTGAAGCGAAGGAGATACTCAGCGGTTTAGGCGTTTTAACGGGGAAAATCGCTGAAGATGTAGCCAAAACTGAAGAGCTTACTTTTGACAGGTTAAGAGGCTTGTCACCCGATCAAAATGCTTCTTCAGATCTTGTTTCCATGTCGGTTGTACAACGTTTTGAACGTGCGGATAGCTTTGAACTGAATGTGACAACGCAAGAAGGCGATCAGGTGCGTATTCGCTTTGATCGTAGCGATAGTTTCCAGGCGGGTATGAGTGTAGCTTCCGATGGGCAAGGAAATTCGGCCATGGTGTTTGATATGAGTCGAACACAGAGTTCAGGCTTTTCATTCAGTGTTGAAGGTAATTTAAATGTCGATGAGATAGATGCGATTCAGAATCTCATACGTGATGTAGGTCAGCTCGCTGACGAGTTCTTTAATGGCGATGTGCAAAAAGCCTTCGAACAAGCGGGGCAGTTAAGCGTGGATTCCACACAGCTGAGTGCTTTCGATTTAACACTGACGCGTACCGAAGTGCGCAGTATGGCAAGTCAATATCAACAAACACAGCAACTTACAGATGAAGCTGATGACCAGCGCCCGGGTCGCCGTTTAGGGCAACTTATCCAAGAACTGCGTAATCAGCTTAATAATTCTATGCTTGAGTTTGTGCAGGATCAGATGGGCTTAGGTAAGTCACTGATGCAATCATTGGTGGAACAAGACAGCCGCTTTAAATTAGCGGATGCAGAACAGCAGGGTCGTTATCAGGATAATCTTGGTCAATTGTTGAATACAGTTGACTCTACTAAAGAAGCTGAATAGCTGGCTGGGATGTTCTGAGGGTTTTATGAACTGGAAGTTTGATCTTGAGTAAGTTGTTGGGATGATGGATTCGGGATTGCCTGACACGCCGTGAAATCGTCCCTGATGGCTCCACTGCGCCATCCATGGCGCAGAGGGTCATGCAATCCCAAACCCATCATCCCTTCCATAGTTCAGTGGTGGCTATAAAACACTCCTTCCAACCTAATAGGGATTGGAGTATGTATTGGGGTCTATCAGTATTTGCTGTTAATTTTATTGAATAACAACCGCCGGTCTTCAAGGGAGAGCAGGTAGTGCTGATTTGAGACCTTCTGTCGCCATGGATGGCGACAGGGAGCGGTCATGGATGACGAAAAGCGTGTCACAAATCAGTAATGCCTGCTCGCACTAACTCACATAATTAGCTACTCGTGATAAGCGAATCACCCCTTGACCACATCAATAAAGTACCTATCTCCCTCTGGCGTCTTTTCGCGCACCAAGCCATGCACATCCGTCTCAAAACCAGGGAATAATGCATTAAAGTCTCGCGCAAATTGCAAATATCGAATGATGGTGGGATTAAACCGTTCACCCGGAACGAGTAGTGGAATGCCAGGTGGGTAAGGTGTTACCAACATAGCGGTTACGCGCCCCTCGAGTTCATCAATGGATACGCGCTCCACATCGCGATGAGCCATGCGTGCCCAAGCATCAGCAGGTGTCATCGCAGGCTCGATTTCAGATAGGTACATTTCGGTCGTGATACGAGCAACATCATACTCTTTGTACACCGAGTGAATTTGATGACAGAGATCCCGAAGTCCGATGCGTTCATAAGCAGGATATTTTTTGGCAAACTCAGGCATAACACGCCATAAAGGGCGGTTGCGATCATAGTCATCTTTAAACTGCTGTAGCTCAGTCACCATCGAGTTCCAGCGACCTTTAGTGATGCCGATCGTAAACATGATGAAAAAGGAATAAAGGCCTGTTTTTTCGATGATGATGCCATGCTCTGCAAGATAACGACTGACAATCGCCGCAGGGATACCCTGCTCATCAAACTCACCTTCAAGATTTAACCCAGGGGTGATAATGGTCGCTTTAATGGGGTCCAGCATGTTAAAGCCTGAATCTATATCACCAAATCCATGCCAAGTATCACCTGCATGAATCACCCAGTCATCTCGGTCGCCCATACCTTCATCAACCAAATAGTCTGGGCCCCAAACCTTAAACCACCAATCATTGCCAAACTCTTCATCTACTTTGCGCATGGCACGACGGAAGTCCAAGGCTTCTAAAATAGACTCATCCACCAACGCATGTCCGCCAGGGGGTTCCATCATAGCGGCCGCGACATCGCATGATGCAATAATGGCGTATTGAGGGCTGGTTGAAGAGTGCATCAGGTAGGATTCGTTAAAACGGTGGGTATCCAGCTTTCGTGAAGTCGCATCCTGAACCAGAATTTGTGACGCTTGAGAGAGGCCCGCTAAGAGTTTGTGGGTGGATTGTGTGGCAAATACCAATGCATTTTCCGAACGAGGACGGTCGGTACCTATGGCATGCATATCTTTGTAAAACTCATGAAAAGAGGCGTGTGGTAGCCAAGCTTCATCAAAATGGAGGGTATCGATGGTGTCGCCCAGCATCGACTTGATGGTTTCCACATTATAGAGCACGCCATCATAGGTACTTTGAGTGATGGTTAAGATGCGTGGCTTTTTATTCACCGCTTCTCGCGCAAATGGATTTTGCTCGATTTTGCGCTGGATGGTGTCTGGGTCAAATTCAGACTTAGGAATAGGACCGATGATACCGTAGTGATTTCGTGTGGGCATTAAAAAAACAGGAATGGCACCTGTCATGATAATGGAGTGTAATATCGACTTGTGACAGTTACGGTCAACCACGACAATATCACCTGGAGCGACGGTCGAATGCCAAACCACTTTATTGGATGTGGATGTACCGTTGGTCACAAAAAACAGATGATCGGCGTTAAAGATGCGTGCGGCGTTAGATTCACTGGCGGAGACCGGGCCGGTATGATCCAGAAGTTGGCCTAACTCATCTACCGCATTACAAACATCCGCCCGAAGCAGATTCTCACCAAAAAACTGATGAAACATCTGGCCTACCGGACTTTTCAAAAAAGCGACGCCACCAGAATGACCGGGACAGTGCCATGAATATGAGCTATCACTGGCGTATTCCATTAAGGCTTGGAAGAAAGGTGGAGCCAGATTTTCTAAATATTTACGCGCTTCACGAATGATATGGCGAGCGACAAACTCAGGTGTATCTTCAAACATATGGATGAAGCCATGCAGTTCACGCAAGATATCATTGGGTATATGGCGTGATGTCCGTGTTTCACCATACAGAAACACAGGGATGTCGTCATTGCGTTTTCTGACTTCAATAATAAAGTCTCGTACTGCGTTTAAGGCGCAACCTGAAGGGTCCTCGTGGGCATCCGCAAAGTCTTCATCATCAATCGATAAAATAAAGCAAGAAGCGCGACTGGCTTGCTGTGCAAAGGAGGTAAGATCACCATAACTGGTAAAACCAACCACTTCCATGCCTTCATTGCTAATCGCCTCAGCTAGGTCACGAATGCCTGACCCAGAAATATTTTCTGAGCGAAAATCTTCATCGATAATGATGATGGGAAAACGGAACTTCATGGGTTGCACCCTACACAATTGAATTATCGGTTTTGTTGCATTAATGCGGCAATACGATCATCTAACGGTGGGTGAGTTGATAGTAACTTCATAAAACCGTCTTTCAAGTGGCTATTAATGCCGAAAGCAAGCATTTGGTCTGGCATTTGATCGGGGATACCTTGTTCCGCTTTTAAGCGCTGAAGTGCGCTAATCATAGCGGCGGGGCTCGCTAGGGTTGCACCCGCTTCATCAGCACGGAATTCTCGCTTGCGTGAGAACCAGGCAACAATGACTGAGGCTAAAATACCGAAGATAATGTCAAACACGATGACAGTTACAAAATAACCAATACCTCTGCCGCCTTGTCCTCGGTTGATGAAATTATTCACGATATGAGCGGCAATACGTGCAAAGAACATCACAAATGTATTGACCACGCCTTGTATTAAAGACAGCGTCACCATATCGCCATTGGCAACATGACCGATTTCATGTGCCATAACGGCTCGGACCTCTTCACGGCGGAAACGTTGTAGTAATCCTGAACTGACCGCAACCAAGGCGTCATTTTTATTCCAGCCCGTTGCAAAAGCATTAGATTGTTGTGACGGGAAGATGCCGACCTCTGGCATTTTAATACCAGCTTTATCTGACAACTCGGCTACGGTTTCCATCAGCCAGCGCTCATCCTCAGTACGAGGTTGCGTAATGATCTGTGTCTTGGTGGCGCGTTTGGCCATAAACTTGGACATGAACAATGAAATGAACGATCCAGCAAAGCCAAAAACGGCACAGAAAATAAGCAGGGAAGTTAAGTTCAAGCCACTGCCTTCAAGGTAGTGGTCTACACCCAGAATACTTAACGTTATACTGGCGACCAGAAGAACGGCTAAGTTCGTTGCAAGAAAGAGTAATATTCTCATAGTGGTTGAGTTCCATAGACTGACAAATTAAAAATTCTGTCAATTAGATGGGGGCTGGCTAGATAAGTTTCAACCTAACGCACGGCGTCTTTATTGTCTTGATACCTGTGGGTTAGGTTGATTAATTAATGTTGCTGAAAACACCTATCAGTAGCTAGGAAGAATCAGCTTCTTAAAGGTTAGCCACCTGTGATTCGATGGCAGAACGCAACTCTTGATAGGGCTCTAAGTTTTCAGGCCTAAAGAATAGTTTGTAATACTGGCGTTCGGAAACCTGTAAGTTATTTTTACTTTTTGTATCACCTGCCAAAGAGTAAAGATAATTCATCTGCAAATGAATAACGGCAGTGTGCATGGGCAACTCAATCAGTCGTTGATCCAAATCATAGCGTGTTTTGGTTTCTTTTAGCGTATAAAAAGAGGCTTCAGCTACCAAATTAAGGTTGAGTAAAAAGTTCGAGGTGACAGGCACAATGTGGCGTTTATCGACACCATTGTGTTGCATGGAAATACCACTGTTCTTTTTGATTTTGATAAACATTTTGGCTGTTTTCCTAAATTTGAGATGCAAATGATAAGTGAGTTTGAACAGCTAATATCATGGCAAACTCATCTACCTTTGAGTATAGACGCTATTCGTTGCAAATGGATTACTGTTCATAGGTTTTTAAAAAGGTAGCGATTCTTTCTATCGCCTCGGCTAGTAAATCTAATGAAGGCAAAAACACTAATCTAAAGTGCTGTGTATCTTCAAGATTAAAGCCAGTACCTTGGACAATTAACACTTTTTGTTGTTGCAACAAATCGAGTGCAAATTTCTCATCATTTTGAATCGGATAGCGGTCTGGATCTAGCTTGGGAAACAGGTACAAGGCGCCTTTAGGTTTGACGCATGAAACGCCAGGAATCTCATTTAACATACGGTGTGCCAGTTCCATCTGTTCATGCAGTCTGCCACCCGATACGATCAGTTCATTGATGCTTTGATAGCCTCCCAGTGCCGTCTGAATAGCATACTGAGCGGGTACATTCGCACAAAGCCTCATGCTGGCAAGCATTTCAAGTCCTTCAATGTAGTCCCTTGCACGATGTTTGGGGCCGCTTATGATCATCCAGCCAGAGCGAAAACCTGCCGCCCGGTAGGTTTTAGACAGACCATTAAAAGTGATACATAGGACATCATCCGTCAGCGATGCAACGGACACATGCTCCGCATCGTTAAACAGGATCTTGTCATAGATTTCATCGGCAAAAATGATCAGATTGTGTTCACGTGCTAGCTCAATGATCTCCAGAAGCAACGACTCGGGGTACAATGCACCCGTAGGGTTGTTTGGGTTGATGACCACGATACCGCGGGTATGCTCGGTGATTTTAGAGCGTATATCATCTATATCAGGATACCACTCTCGTGTTTCGTCACAGCGATAGTGAACCGGTGTACCGCCTGAAAGGCTTACCGCGGCTGTCCATAACGGGTAATCCGGAGATGGGATGAGCATCTCATCATTGTCATTCAGTAGACCCTGCATGGCCATCACGATCAGTTCGGATACGCCATTACCGATATAGATATCATCAAGCGTAACATGTTTAATCGATTTGCGTTGACATTCATGCATCACCGCTTTTCGAGCAGAAAAAACACCTTTGGAGTCACAATAGCCTTGTGATTCTGGCAAGTTATGTATGACATCCTGAACGATCTCTTCAGGGGCATTAAACCCCCATGGGGCTGGATTACCTATATTGAGTTTGAGAATGCGATGACCCTCATCCTCAAGGCGTTTGGCTTCCTGCATGACGGGACCACGAATGTCATAACAGACGTTAATAAGTTTGTTTGATTTGCGAATAACGGGCATGATGATAATCCTGCGCTCCATCCGAGGCGCTGTGGCGTATAAACAGGAAAGCCGAGTGTTTGGCTTAAAGGCGCTTATGATACGCGCTAAGCGACTAAATTCAATGTTCCTATGTGGTTTATCACGTAAATTTTCTGGAGAAATGATGATGGTCAACAAAACGACTACAGCAACGGATAGGTCTGACGAGCAGTGGCAACAGCAACTCACGCCAGAGCAATATTATGTCTGTCGACAAAAAGGGACAGAGCGTCCCTTTTCAGGGCAATATGATCAATTTAATGAAGTTGGAATTTATCACTGTGTGTGCTGTGGTCAACCGCTTTTCCATTCTCAGCATAAGTTTGATGCTGGATGTGGCTGGCCAAGTTTTTGGCAGATGGCTGAGGCAGGCGCGATTAGAACTCATGATGATCGATCACACGGTATGATCCGAACTGAAGTAACTTGTGCATCCTGCGATGCTCACCTAGGACATGTTTTTGATGATGGGCCAGAGCCCACAGGGTTGCGTTACTGTATCAACTCTGTGGCACTCAAGTTTGAAAAAGCGTCTACAACGTAAAAGTGATCATTAACGGGCGCCCGCGATCAAAAAGCGCGTAAACTCTGGGTCATTCAATGCTTGAAACAGTGCATCACTGGCTAAAGCATTGATAAATTCATGTGATTTTTCTTCGCTGGGTGTTCGGAAAATCTCTTCACGCTTGTCAGCTTCAAAGGTGCCTTGGTAGCGCCTTTGACCATCGATCACTTGCATCGAAATACGCATCTCACCGACCAGTTCCCGCCTGATGCCGTCACTTCTTAGGTTATAGCTTAAATGATCAATACTTAAACTCATTTGAGCATCTGCTGTGGCCTGGGTGACCACACCCATTTTATTTAAGGTCTGCGTCGTTGCCTTTTGGACTTCATTGCGAATATTGTCTGTGATCCACACAGGTACTTCATTACCCAGTCTATCCGCTACCGTACCAATTTTGAGTTGCAGAGACGGATAATTTACATCCACGCTGACGGGAATGGATTGCGGTAAGCGAGGTGCTGAGGTAACTTCAGGAGCCAAGTTAATACGTTGGGGTAACGGGCCAGAACAACCCACCACCAGTGTTAGTGATAGAGCAAAAACAATCAATCCTAGAATGCGCACAGTGATTCCTCAATTACTCAAAAGGTGAAGGCTCAAGTTGATTTATAAATTCTGCTAACGAGTTAGCCAAACGTTGATGTGGCGGCTTGCCAGGAGACTCCAGCCAGATACTGCCGTCAGCATTGTCTAAACTCAACACAAGATTACCATCCGGTAAAGTGACTGCAAAGAAAAGTGTTAAAGGAAGTTTACGACGTTTTTTTTCAAGCGCGTGACCAATTAAGTTCGCTCGTAAGCGCTCTAGGTCTTCGGGGTTCCAAACCTGCAATAAAGACAGCTCTCCTTGCGGTGCTTGAGCGGGGAGGGGATCTGACCAATAAACACTGTAAAAGTCTTTAATATCGGGATGTATGTCTGTCTCAAGCGCATGGCTTAAGCGTTCAAACATATCGTTCGGTTCGGTCTGAGGCACTGGTTTCCACAGCGTTAGTACACCTTCATCTGCCTCATTTTGCCAACACTGGCTTGCCCACTCCTTGTCATAAGGCAGTTGCGGCCACCCCTGTGCTTCACACATGAGGGTTACTTTTTGCATAAAGTGTTTAAGTGCTAATTGGACTTCAGAGGGTTCTTTACTCATTGCTGTGCTCATTTGTGCAGATTGACTGTAGTTCTCGAACGATACTATTTCTGTCGTAGCTTATTGCTGATCAATGAGGTAATCACTGTCTGACTCGCCGTGAAATCGTCCCTGAGGGTCAGACAGCGACCACCTCATCAATCTCTTTGAAGTACTGTATTGGGTGATAGATTTTTTAGCAAATCGTTCAAGCGTTGGTGTGTTAATTGTTATGTGACCTTCTGACGCCAAGGATGGCGTCAGGGAGCGGTCATGGATGACGAAAAGCGTGTCACATGGCAATGAATAGATCAACGACACAGCTATCCGTAAATAGATCAAAAAACCTTCAAAAGTAAAAAATAATTAAAAATATCGACGGAAGGGTTTGACAAAGACCAGAAATTCATTAGAATTCGCACCTCGTTACAGCAAGCATTACTGCGAGTCGTAACAACTGCAAAAGCAGTCATGTTTTAAGTGGAGCGGTAGTTCAGTTGGTTAGAATACCTGCCTGTCACGCAGGGGGTCGCGGGTTCGAGTCCCGTCCGTTCCGCCACTTAAAACCATGTCATGCGCACGTTTTGGGCGAATAGCTCAGTTGGGAGAGCACCTGCCTTACAAGCAGGGGGTCGGGGGTTCGAACCCCTCTTCGCCCACCAAAACGGAGCGGTAGTTCAGTTGGTTAGAATACCTGCCTGTCACGCAGGGGGTCGCGGGTTCGAGTCCCGTCCGTTCCGCCATTATTTATAGGTTTCCGCATGAGACCTGACCCTCAAATGAGTAAAATACCTGTTCATACTTTCAAGTTACCAACTTGGGAGTGTTTTGATGTTCAGTTTTCTATTGTTCGTCTTGATCAAACCCATCCGCAGATCAGTGGCAATAAGTGGTACAAACTTCAGCCATTGATTCAGC
>SLCQ01000097.1 GCA_007125745.1 Nitrincola sp. | reverse complement strand
CTGGATGCTGATACGCGAGATCAGTTCCTCACCCTGCTCTCTGAGCAATGCTCAAAGCATGACACCACACTGGTTTTTGTCAGTCATGATTTAAGTTTAAGCCATCATTTTGATCGTATTATCGATTTATCCGAGATCAATCATGTGGAGAGATCATGTTAACCCTGGCTCTAAAAAGTCTCTGGAATCGCCGAAGCACCGCCACACTCACACTCATCACCATCGCCATCAGTGTGTTACTGCTTACGGGCGTTGATAAACTGCGCCAAGATGCTCGAGATGGTTTTTTTAATACCGTCTCTGGTACAGACTTAATTGTCGGGGCACGCAGTGGCTCGTTACCGCTATTGCTTTACTCTGTGTTCAATATCGGCCAGCCCACCAATAATATTCGCTGGAGCAGTTATCAGCAGATCATAGATAATGATCAGGTGGCTTGGAGCATTCCCATTACACTCGGTGACTCGCACCGTGGCTTTCGTGTGGTAGGCACGACAGACGCCTATTTTAAGCATTATCGTTTTGGCAAGAATCAACCTCTCACGTTTTCGCAAGGTGATCAGTTTGATGACTTGTTTGATGTGGTCATAGGTGCCGAAGTCGCTCGGGCACTCGATTATGACCTAGGTGACAAGGTCGTCATTGCCCATGGGCTTGGACGGGGCAGTTTTGCCATGCATGACGATAAGCCGTTTCAAGTCTCCGGTATTCTTCGCCCAACGGGAACCGCGATCGACCGAAATCTTTTTATTAGCCTTGAGGCTTGGGAAGCGATTCATATTGACTGGCGAGCAGGTACACGAATTCCAGGGATGAATGTAACCGCCGATGAAGCGCGAGAAATGGACTTAACGCCCAATCAAATTACGGCGTTTTTACTCGGTTTGGAATCACGCATCAGTACGTTTCACTTACAGCGCGCGATCAATAACTTTCGTGCCGAGCCTTTACAGGCTATTTTACCCGGCGTGGCGTTGCAAGAGCTGTGGCAAGTGATGTCTATTGCTGAAAAAACGCTACTCATTATCTCAGGCTGTGTTGTGTTTGCCGGCTTTACGGGCATGTTAGGCATGCTTTTAACCAGTTTAAATGAACGTCGTCGAGAATTGGCTGTCTTAAGAGCGGTGGGGGCTAGTCCTTTACGCATTGTGGTTTTGCTGATGTTCGAGGCCGTTTTGTTAACCTTTTTAGGGATAATACTTGGCTTAGTGCTTCTGGCACTGATTACTTTTGGCGTTCAAGACTGGTTAGCGCTTGAATATGGCATCTTTTTAAGCTCACCCACCTGGCCCAGCCAGACGCAGTGGATCTTAATCGGTGCTGTACAACTTGCTGGTTTACTCACCGGATTGATTCCCGCATGGCGTGCATATCGCTATACTCTGGCAGATGGGTTAACACCTAGACTTTAACATGACCAGATGCTAGCCAGCACTTTTGCTGGCTTATGCAAATCCACTGGAGGCGTATGCCGAAGTACATTCTTCTCACTTTGTTGGCGTTGATCTTATCTGTACCACTCTATGCAAATAATGATGCGGTAGAGTTTACCTGGGATGAACTGATGCCCGAAGACTATACCCTGACCCTCGCAGACTTGATCGGTGAATTTGATATCGACTTAGATACTTTCGATATGATTGATGACTACAGCCCGGAAGCAGAAAGAATGATGGATCATATGCTTCAAGTGTTGGCGTCGGCGCCTGTTCGAGAAGAACTTGATGGTAAAATGATTAGTCTTCCTGGTTTTGTTGTTCCTCTTGAAGCTGAACAAACTCGTGTGTTTCGTTTTTTCCTGGTTCCTTATTTTGGCGCATGTATTCACGTACCGCCCCCACCTTCTAATCAGATTATCGATGTACACTTTGAGCCCGGTACTGAAGTTGAAAACCTGTGGGATGCCGTGTGGGTCACGGGACGCCTGACAACAGTCGACTTCATGCATGAAATGGGGGCATCCGGTTATCGTCTGGAAGCTTACCAAATCACTCCTTACGATTGGGACGCGGCGGAAGAAGGCGAGTGGTAGCCCACTGGCTATACTGAGCGAAAGCTTACTCTCCCGCTCTCCATCCTGAGGTGATGGGGTAACGCCTGTCACGACCAAAACCGCGTTGCGTAATTCTGGGGCCAATAGGCGCTTGTCTGCGTTTATATTCGTTGATATCCACTAAACGTATCACTCGATTAACGACCGTTTCTTCAAACCCTTCCTGAATAATTGCATGAGCACTGTAATCCTGCTCGACATAAAGTTCTAGGATACGATCTAGATCGGCATAATCAGGGAGAGAGTCCTGATCTTTTTGATCTGGCGCTAACTCTGCAGAGGGGGGTCGATCGATCACCCGCTGTGGTATCGCTGGCGAACGTTTATTGCGATGCTCAGATAGCCGATACACCAGTGTTTTGGGTACATCCTTTAACACATCAAACCCACCCGCCATATCACCATAGAGGGTTGAATAGCCAACTGCCACTTCACTCTTATTGCCTGTGGTCAGCACCAACGCGCCGGTTTTATTGGAGATCGCCATCAGCAAAACGCCTCGACAACGCGCTTGCAGGTTTTCTTCAGTGGTATCGACACGGCGTCCTGCAAACTCAGGTGCCAGCTGTTGCATAAAGCTGTCATAAATAGATTCGATGGAGATAGCACTGTATTCAGTACCTAGCAACCTAGCCTGCTCTTCTGCATCTTCAATACTCATATTGGCGGTATAACGAAATGGCATCATCACCACTTTGACACGATCAGCTCCTAACGCATCTACAGCTATCGCCGCAGTCAGGGCAGAATCAATTCCACCGGACAACCCCAATACCACACTGGGAAAGCCATTTTTTTGCACATAATCCCTGACACCCAGCACCAGGGCTTCGTATACCGCGTCATCATGGCTTAACGATGCGACAGAAGGCTGGAACGGTGTCAGCTTACCCGTCGGCAAGTGCAGGTCTACACAATCGAGAGACTCTGAGAAATGTGCTGACGCAAAGATTAGCTCTCCCTGAGCATTGACCACCATCGAGCCACCATCAAACACCAACTCATCTTGGCCACCGACTTGATTGACATAGAAAATGACCGCACCACTCTCTTGCGCACGTTGCGCCAGCACTTGCTGTCTCACATGAGTTTTGCCTGCATGAAAGGGGGAAGCGTTCAAGTTCAAAATAAGCTGTGCGTCATGTGCTTTCAGTTGCACGACTGGTTCAGTGTGCCAAATATCTTCACAGATACTTAAACCGATACGGCACCCTTTAAAGCTAAACGTACCTGATTCTGTACCTGCCACAAAATAGCGTTTTTCATCAAAAACTTGATAGTTAGGTAAACATTGCTTGGCGTATTCAAAGATCAGCTCACCCTCAAAGATGACTCCGGCCATATTGTAAAGTTGACCCTTAACATAACGCGGATAGCCGACCACTAAGGCGATCCCTTGGACACCCTCTTTCAACTGCGCAAGCGCCTTATCAACACGACGCTCTAGACTGGGGCGAAGCAACAGATCTTCTGGAGGGTAGCCGGTCAACGCCAATTCAGAGCAGAGTAACAGATCCGCTTGATGTTGATCACGCGCTGTTTTCGCCGCTTGAAGAATTCGCTCAACATTACCGGGAATATCACCGACAACAAAATTCAACTGGGCCATCGCGACCCGAAGGGTATCAGTCATTAAGGATATCTGCTCTTATCATCAAGGCTAAAAAGGTCACTCGTCATGAGTGTTATTGCTCCCTATTTTGCAGTTTTTCAACACCCAGTACCAGAGATACTGCCGAGATGATTCGCGAAGATATATTAATTTAGGAAAACAAAAATTAGTATGTTGTAACCAGCACACACTATGGAAGAGACATAGGATTCAATATGACTGACCGTCTGCCGCATGGATGCGGCAGAGGAGCCCCCATGGATGGGTTTACGGCGTGTCAGACATATTGAAGCCTGTGACTCTTATCACCCACTGTGCTTTTTGAAATAGGTTTCTTTTCTATTATTTGATTTCCTCTCTTACCCTTCCTGATAAGGCCAAAATCAAACGATGCTCCTTGTCTGGGTTACTGGCTATGATACGGAAGGTTCCATTGGAAAAGCCTGTGACCGTTCCATCGGGTTGGTAGGTGAGG
>SLCQ01000235.1 GCA_007125745.1 Nitrincola sp. | reverse complement strand
CACTAACTGTGGGCTTTGCTTTACGATAAAGCAAAATCGCGACGATAATAGCGGGTAATTCAAGCATGACGAGGTAGAGCGTCACTTCTGGCCCGATCTCCAAGAGTTGTGTTTGTGCATAGGCCAATGCCACCGCAAAAGTACCGGCACTTACCGAACCATAATGCGCAGCAATACTGGCACTGTCGGCAATAGAGAGACGAACCAATCGACGCAAAATGGGCATTAGAATTATTGGAATTAACGCACCGATGGCAATAACACCCAACAACTCAGGAATCAGTGACATTCTTAACTGACCATGTAGCGCAAAACCACCCTTCAAGCCAATGGTTAACATCAGTAGTAGACTTAAGACATCATAAGCCGCTTTAGGAACGCTAAGATCAGAGCGAACAACGCCGGCTATCAAGCCGAGCAGAAAAAACATCACCACAATATCAGGCATTTTTTAGCTCCAAGTAAATTTTGGCAAATTCTGCCTTGATAAATTCATTTACTCCAATTAATTTATCAATATATAAACATTGATATTTATCTATACTAAAACCCCATGAGATTAAATCATTTAACCTTTCGATTATTAGAAGTCTTTAGTTATGTTGTCGAAACTGGCAGTGTCACTGAAGCCGCTCGTCATTTGCACCTCACCCAACCCACCGTATCACTGCAACTCAAGCGCTTGAGTGAAGCGGTAGGAGAGCCTCTTTTCTACGCAGACAAAAAAGGGATGCAACTCACCGACAGCGGTTATATTGTCTATGCTGCTGCGTTAGATATGCTGGGCCGAGTCAATGACCTTCAAGATCAGCTGGACAGTGTGCAAGAAGGGCAACAAGGACGCTTTAGTATCGCTATGGTGAATACAGCACAGTATGTGCTACCGCGTCTACTGGGTCCTTACAGCAAAACCTTTCCTGATGTGGACTTAACACTGGAAATTGGTAACCGTGAACAAGTTCTACAGCGCTTTAATCAACAACTTGATGATATCTATATTTTCAGTCATCCACCTGCATTGGATCATGCCGCCGCGGCTCGTTTTTTAAGGAATCCTCTAGTCATTATTGCAGCCGAAGATCATCCTTTTGCCACTCAAAAAAATGTTTCCATGATAGATTTATTGCAGGAACGATTTCTGTTGAGAGAACCGGGATCAGCAACACGTATGCTCTTTGATGGCTGGCTACAAACACAAGGTCTGCAGCTGAATCGCACCTTACAAATGGCGAGTAATGAAGCGATCCGTGTGGGCGTTGCCGCAGGAATGGGCGTTGCGGTTATCTCTCGTCATGTCATTCCAACCGGCACTGCAGGGTTGATTGAGCTATCCATAGAGGGTTTTAGTTTAGAAAGCCACTGGCACTTTATCGTTCGAAGAGATCGTCGTTTACCTCATGCGGCAAGACGATTTTTAACCTTTGCAGATACTGAACTTGAAAACTGCCTTGATCCAAAATATGTTTGCCATGAAACCGATCAACTTCTAAAGTCACTGGCTACACATATGGGTTAATCAGTGTGATCATTCGCATCGATGCAGGACAACACCCAAGCTTCCAATGCTTGTTGCGCTGAGTGATTCCATTTTCCGGATTGAAGTTGCTTTGCCCAACGTAGCAGAGCAACCTGATCTGACGATGCCCAATTGGATGGATTAGTCGTTAACGCCAATTGATCACGTCTTGCGTGAGTTCTGGCGCGTAACTCTTGTACAAAACTCAACGCTCGTGACATCAAAACAAAAGGAAAGTTAGGATGTTTGACTGGTCCAACGTATTGATGCTTACGAATACCTGGCAAATGAATACGGCGCCCAGGTGTCGCTTGAGTCATTAACCAACCACCCGCAGTGCCGAGAACACCTCCGGTTACAGCACCTAACAGCATTGAACCACCGGCAGTACCAACATCCACCATCGAACCTGCGGCAACGCCAGCAGCGCCAGATACCCAAAGCAACTGCTGAGGTTTAAGCCCCCAGTATGACCAGTGTTCAAGATTCATTAAATCAGCATAGTCAGCCATCCAATCTGACTCACTTCTGAAATCCAGACGTGAATAATTAAATGCGGTCATCCAACGGTTAAACTGTTCAGTTTCTGCCTTATTTAAAGCGACCTGAAGCGCCGTCTCTGCGGCTGCTGTTGTTGGAAAACGCCCAACATCCAGTTGCCGCGTCACTTGTTCACACCAATAGCAAGCAATTTGTTCTGCGAGCTGATCTGTTCGCAGAACCTCTCGACGTTTTAGAAAATCAACCAACTTCAAAACAGCCTGCCGCTGATCTGATTCCACTAATTCAGCCATTGCGGAAAGTAAGCGTAGTCTGGAATCTAGCGGTGCTTTCAGTGGGTCAAACACTCTTACCCACTGAAAATACTGATTGAGCGTTTGTGTCCACTCCTGTTGACAAGTTGCACCCGCTATTGGATTGATAATCGCCATACGGGGTTGACCCGTCCAGCGCAAAATCTCCATTTCCGCAATGTCACTGGACGACACTGGACTGGAAGCATCTGTGACAAATACGATGCCTGCACCTTGCATAATGGGAGTAAGTAGCTCCACCTCATCCTTGAAACGCTGTTGATGTTCTTCAGATGCTAAAAAGGCACGGACACGATCAGGGCGTTCATGTGGAGCAAGAGGCTCTTGTTGAAGCCAATGCAACACTTCTCTTGCGCGCTGAAACCCCGGGGTGTCTGTCAGCGTCAATACAACACACTGATCCACCTGAAAACTGAAAGCATCTGCTGTTCGGGTCGTGCCTGATTCGGGTCCGATAACCACACTGTCTATTTCTGTCAGAGTCGCCACAATAGAGGATTTACCCTTGTTAGGATGGCCGACGACACAAAAGTTTGCACCTGAATCACGTTGCATTATTGAATCCAGATCAATTGATGTTGTTTTGCAAAGGCCTGCCAACTAAGTATTAAGTGAGCTGGATAATCAGCCTCTGGCATAATGACCAACAGCGCTTGCTTAACGCCCTTTAGCTTAGCCTGCTGAACCTTATCGGCTAATTCTGCAATGGGTGAACGTCTAATATCCACTGTCCACAATAGTTGCGTTGGCGGTTCAGCCATCAGCGTCTGCCACTTCCGCTGGTCTTCAGCCCAATCCTCTATCCCTAATTGAATACTTTCTGCTGTCGGAGCGGGAATTTCCCAAAAGATAGATGTTGCTGCCTGCCAACAAGAGATGGGTTCATAAGTCAGCTGTTCAGATGATTGAGTTTCACTACTGTTTACCTCATCAACCTTTGATGAGGTAGCAAGCGGGGTAAATAGTGATTCCGGTGGCTTCGCATGTTTAATTTGTAACATGCAGACCGTAATCAACAAGCAACGCGGTAGCAAGTTATAGATCAACACACTTGCGAAAATAAAAGGCCACCAATCCCCTGCGTTAGATATATTTTCTGTATTAGGAGCAATACGAACAAAGCGCGTAGATTCAATTAATGCCACATCAGGTACAGCTATCGGCCAGTAGGCTTGCCAATGAAAACTAATGAAACTGACGAGTGAATGAATACGCTCAGGATCACTGATTAAAGTCGAACTCCAACCAAAGGCCAAGTCGGTAAAAAGCAAAAGTGTCACAAAAGCCACCAGGATACCAAGACCCACGAGACACCAGAGCTGATGTAATTTGAGCCAAAGGCGGAGGTGAAATAGATGATCAACTTGCCATCCGGGTAGCTGAGCAAACTTTATTAACCAAGGAGGCTGATGTTTTCTGAACATCATCACACCGGAAATACAGGCACCGATGAATGGCAATCCACACCAAACTAGCCAAATCAACATTAAATTGATTCGACCGTCTGGTGTATATTGCAAACCCGCCACCCCGATCACAACGCCAAGTATTAATGCGACTAGGTAAAGCCAAAAAGGAAGCTGTAATTTCAAGGATGTAACCGATTCTATTTTACTTGTCTGTTGTGTGTTGGAGAAACCATGATACCTTTCCTAGTCAGTGAGAGCCAGTTTCAGGCATGTGAGGTGTCACCACCTTTTCGACAG
Source organism: Nitrincola sp. (assembly GCA_007125745.1). GTDB lineage: Bacteria > Pseudomonadota > Gammaproteobacteria > Pseudomonadales > Balneatricaceae > Nitrincola. The sequence continues at coordinate 119 of SLCQ01000235.1, read as the reverse complement.
GTATCCCAAGCCGACCCAAACCTGGAAGATTTAAAGCCAAAGGCCAAAGATCAACACCCGCATTAAGCCCAAGAAAATTAACTTCGAGTATACGGATTTCAGCGTCGTTTAGCGCATAT
>SLCQ01000038.1 GCA_007125745.1 Nitrincola sp. | reverse complement strand
TTAAATAGTAAATCTAAAGGAGAAAGATGGACCTGTTCAATTTCGCCCACAACTTGCTTTTCGACACCTCCCAGAATTAATGAACTACTTGGGTTGACTGGGGGGCAAACTAACACGGGTTCCGGTGGACAGGCCGGAGGCTGGACCTGTTCAGCAATGGTTTGTTCAAGCTGACGTATCACACTTTCCTGTGAAGCTGAAACGGCTTCCAGTAACTTCAGTTGGCCTTCAGTAAGTTCAGATAATTGTACTTCTTGATGACTTAGATGTAATTCAATGGATTCCACCACCCCTTCTTCAATAAAGCGGTGATTCGAAACACATCCAACAGATATAACGAGAATGATCAACAGGGTAACAATACGTGATAGTGATAGCATCTAACTCTCCGATAGCTTGGGACCTGTCATGGCTGTCCACTGCCTAGTTGTCCGATGCGAATATTACGTGATTTTGACAAAATATAAAAATGATTCTCTTTCTTAAGAGTAGAGTTATAGCAGGCGGTTCGCTGAAAGGTTAAAATTAACCTGTTGACCAGTGACAGCGAATTTTTATCATCAGTCAACATGACCTGTTTTGGATGGAGAATTTAATGATTATTCAGGTAAATACTGATAGCAGTATTGAAAATGATAGCGCGCTAACAGCGCATGTTGAGTCAGTAGTAGAAAAAGCACTGGGTCGTTTCAGTGAAAAAATCACTCGCATTGAAGTGCATTTGCATGATGAGAATGCACACAAGCCCGGTGACCATGACAAGCGTTGCTTACTTGAAGTTCGTTTGGCAGGGCTACAACCGCAAGCGGTAACGCATAACTCAGATGCCACTGACAAAGCGTTGACCGGTGCATGTGATAAGATGAAAAGCTTGCTTGAAAGCCTTTTAGGTCGTTTAAATAAACGCTAACAGCTCAAGCATAATATAAAGCCACGGAGAATCTCTCTTGTGGCTTTATCTCTTCTCATTCAGCACCTATCAGTATCCGCTGAAACAGATCCTTTCAAAGCCTGCATTAACTCTCCAGCAAACGTTCAATGGCTCTGTGCAATCTTCTGGAATCAGGCCGAGTAGTGCTTGGAAATACTTCTACTACCTGTCCATTTTGATCAATTAAATATTTATAAAAGTTCCACCGAGGGGCGCGTGCTTGTCGGGCCAGCTCCTGGAAAATGGGGTGTGCTTCATCGCCTCTTACATCAATGGGTGAAAACATATCAAAGGTCACACCGAAATTGTAGAAACAGACTTGTGCCGTTTCAGCTTCGTCGCTGGACTCCTGGCGAAAGCTGTTGGATGGAAAGCCTGCTACCATCAAACCACGGTCTTTATACTCTTGATGTAATGCCTCTAAACCCTCAAATTGTCCAGTAAAACCACAATGACTGGCTGTATTGACAAAGAGCAACGGCTTACCTTCAAAGTGACTGCGAAGATCAACCACTTCATTGGCATGTAGGCGTCTGAGTTCATGGTTCAGCAGTGTATCGAGGTTGGGCTCAGCTGCACTTGTATGGCTAAATAGAAAACCCAGCATAATCAAAAATCCTGTCACTTTTTTCATTTGTTGTCTCCTGCACTTCTCTAATCATTGTTACGATACTGAGTGCTTAAATGGTTTGACAGCGTCTTCAATTAATGTGGCTAAGCGTTGTGTACCTGGTCCAGCGAAATCGCCTTCACTGAGAACCAGATATAGCTGTGCGTAACGACTTGCTCCGGTTTGTAAGGGTAGTGGCTTTAATTGATTGGATTGTAAATATTTAGCAATTTTAAGCTTAGGGTACCATGCATAGCCTAATCCCAAACAAGCACTTTGAATTGAAGTCGATGCATTACTAAATGTCCAGCGTTGATCAGCACCGAGCCATCCGGCATCCAGCTTTCGGGAACCAGAATCTCTGACAACCAGTTGTCTATGAGATCGGAGATGTTCAAACGTGAGTGGTTCCGATAAGTGATGAAGAGGGTGGCTTGGGTGTGCAACCGCAATAAACTCGATATTAATGAGTGGATTGCCAATGAAGCCGGGTGGAACACGACCACTAATCACGACATCTGCCTCTCGCCTGAGGAGTGCTTCGTCAGTACCGCTCAGTACTGTCTCGGATAATAAAATGCGGGTATGAGGCTGTTCTTCGGCAAACTGGTTGAGCACGTGCAAAATCAGTTCTTCTGGAAATACGCTGTCTAGTGTTAAACGTATTTCGGCTTCCCAGCCCTGTGCATAATGACTCGCTAAGCTTTCGATGCGTTGTGCATGGTCTGTAAGCTGTCGAGCATGCCTTAACAATCCTTCACCCGCTTCTGTCAGTTGTGCTCGACGACCTTCGAGTTGAAATACCTTGATACCCAGTTGTTCTTCCAGCTTATTAATGGCATAGCTGACGGATGATTGGCTTTTGTTGAGTTGTTCTGCCGCCTGAGCATACCCCTCAGCATCCACGACCGCGATCAAGGCTTGCCATTGATCTAGTGAGACTCGCATCTTACACCTATCTAATATTTCGATAATATATAGCAAATTATTGCTGTTTATTATCAATTAATCAAATTGCATAATGAGAATATTCCACTCAAATAGGAGAAAAAAATGAATCAATTACTTTTTGTTAAAAGCAGTGTGTTTGGTGATGGTGGGCAATCTTCCCAGTTAGCGGATCGCTTCATAGAGCGCTGGCAGTCACACTACTCGCAAAGTGATTTAGTTGTTCGCGACTTAATCAGTCAGCCTATTGCACATTTTGACATGGAAACCATTACAGCATTGTCCACCGATGCATCAGAGCAAACCGCTGAGCAAAAAAACAGGGTCGCTTTATCGGATCAGTTAATTGCAGAGGTCAAACAGGCTGATGCGATTTTGATAGCAGCACCTATGTATAACTTTGCCGTTCCTAGCCAGCTGAAAGCATGGTTCGATCAAGTTGCCCGTAATGGCGTGACTTTTAAGTATACCGAAAACGGCCCAGTAGGCTTATTAGAAGATAAGCCTGTGTACATTTTGGCAACACGGGGTGGTCAGTATCACGATGCTGGCTTAGATTACCAAGTGCCTTGGCTAAAGTTGATATTAGGGTTTGTAGGATTACACAATGTGAAGGTTGTTCTCGCTGAAGGGTTGAATATGTCTGACGCAGAAAAGTCGATTCAGTCGGCGCAACAAGAGATAGACTCAATTCAGTTGAGTTAAGTGGAGGCTTTATGGCTAACCGTGGTGTTAAACGAGTTATTCCTGCAATTAATAGTCAGGATGGCGCAGGTGTGAAACTAAAACGAAGCCTTGGTCAACGTCAGCATTTGCGAATTGACCCCTTTCTCATGCTGGATATGTTTTCTTCGGATAATCCAGATGATTATATTGCAGGCTTTCCACCACATCCCCATCGAGGGTTTGAAACCGTTACCTATATGCTAAATGGCCAGATGTTGCATCGTGATCACATGGGTAATGAAGGTTTGTTAAGAAGTGGAGGTGTTCAGTGGATGACCGCCGGTAGAGGCGTGATTCATGAAGAACGTCCGCAACAAGAATCCGGTTTGATGCGTGGTTTCCAGCTTTGGGTTAATTTACCTGCGGCAGAAAAAATGAAGCCCGCTGCTTATCAAAATATTGAACCAGAAGAGGTTGTAGTAATTGTCGAACCTAAGGTTCAACTGCGGATCGTGGCAGGCGAAATCGAATGGAAAGGGCATGTTTATCAGGGACCGGTCAAGGGTATTGTCACAGCTCCCTTATTTGTGGATATTACTATCGCTCCTCATGAATCTGTGGAGTTAAACGTTCCCAGTGATCGAGATGGTTTTATCTATCTTTTTGAAGGGCAGGCCGCGTTACTTGATGATCAGGGTGAGCAAATAGATACCTTGGTTTATGAAGGGGCATCAGAACTTTCAAAAGGGGATTTGGTATCGATTAAAGCTGGAGATGAGTCGGCCCGTTTACTGCTGATTGCTGCTAGGCCTCTGAATGAACCAGTGGTTCAGTATGGCCCGTTTGTCATGAACTCAACAGCTGAAATAGAACAGGCTCTGAATGACTATCGTCAAGGAGTCCTTACGGAGTAGCTGAGGAGATTTTGGTTTGTACATCAGCACTCTCTGTTCTGTTAGAGAGCTCCGCTTCTTGTTCAGATTGTTCCGTTTCCATGGGATGTAACTCAGCTTCCAAACCTTCAATTAAGGTT
>SLCQ01000214.1 GCA_007125745.1 Nitrincola sp. | reverse complement strand
TACTTTCTATTTTGACTGAAATCACTGAGTGTGTTGAAGCTCTTTACCCTGAGAGCTTATGTAGCATTATGATGAAGATGGATGAAAGCGATCATTTAACACCGATTGTAGGTTCAAAATTGGATAAAGATTATCTGGATGCGATTAAAAAAGTACCTATCACTGTAGGTGCAGGCTCCTGTGGCACAGCCGCGGCCACTAGGCAAAGAGTGATAACTGAAGATATCCAAGATAGCATTTATTGGAAAAGCATACATGAGGCTGTTGTTAAGGCTGAACTAAAATCCTGTTGGTCACAACCCGTATTAGACCATTCTGGGCAGTTGTTGGCGACGTTTGCTGTCTATAAAAAACATGTCGCTTCACCCTGTGATGATGAGATAGCACTCGTTGAAGAGTTTGCCCGTCTTGTTGCTATAGCAATAGATCGCTCTAAGATGCTCAACCTGCTTAAATCCAGTGAGCAACATCACCGCTACCTTGCTCATCACGACCCATTAACCGGTCTTGCGAATCGATCACTCTTTGCAGACCGAGTCAAACAAGCTATACGCCTTGCAAAACGCGAAGGTACTTTATTAGCGTTAATACTCATCGATCTCAATGATTTTAAGCTTATTAACGATGAATATGGCCATATACTTGGAGACAAGTTGCTTTGCGATATTGCCAAGCGATTAAAGTCAGTGATCCGTAATTCAGATACCGTTAGTCGTTATGGTGGTGATGAATTCGTCATTCTGCTTCAAGGATTAACTGATCCGAGCGAAGCAAAGATTGTCGAAGATAAAATTATTGAGTCAATGAGCCAGCCCTTTTTACTTGAGGAGCTTGAGATCTACTCTAGCGTGAGCATAGGAACCGCCTTGTACCCTGATGACGGTTCTGATGAAGCCTCACTGACACACGTGGCTGACTTGAGAATGTACAGTTATAAGCGCCAAACTAAATGATTGAATCTACGTCTTAAATTTACGTAACTGCAATTCAAGTGAGTCTGTAATCTGGCTCATCTCTTCACTGACCTGACGCACATCACCCGCTAAACCAGCTAATCGAGCACTGGCATCACCGACAATCGTGATATTGCGATTAATCTCCTCAGTTACTTTATCCTGCTCTTCAGCAGCAGTAGCAACTTGTGTTACATGATTGGTAATATTTTCAATATTACTCGCTGCAGATGCCATCTGCTCGTAAGCTTTATCAGCTTCACTCACGGTAACTGAAACACGTTGCGTACTCACTTTCATTTCTTCGACTGTTGCCGACACATCTTTTTGTAAAGTATCTATCAGTGAGTTGATCTGCTCGGTAGAGTCTTGCGTTCTTCTTGCCAGATTTCTAACCTCATCCGCCACGACAGCAAAGCCTCTACCTTGGTCACCTGCTCGTGCCGCTTCAATCGCTGCATTTAATGCCAGTAGATTGGTCTGCTCAGCTATACCTTGAATAACTTCAACGATTCCATAAATATTTTGACTACTTTCAGCAACACTGGTCACTCGATCACTGGCAAGGCCAATTTCCTTAGAAACCTGACGAACCTCATCAACAGTCTTTTTAAATGCCTCTCTTGCATCATTAAGGGTACAATTTGATTCCTCAGCTTGCTGTGCCGTTCTAGCTGCCAAATCAGCGACTTCGTTCGCCGTGGCCGACATTTCAGTCATTGCTGAAGCCACACTCTGCATTTCATTTTGCTGTGATTGAGTTGCCTGTGCCGTTTCATCAGATACGTGTACTAACGATTGGGACTGATCTCTTAACTCGAGTGCCGACGCATTCAGGTCTCCAATCATGCTACGTAACTTTGCAGTAAATGCATTAAACCCGTCGGCAATTCCAATTAATTCAGCATGATTTGTCACGGATAGTTGACGCGTCAAATCTCCTTCCGCACCTGACAACTCTTCAACACGCTGACGCATAACAACCATCGGCTGTGTCGTTAAACGTAACCAAACTGCCAGGACAACTAACGCAATCATCAATAAAACAGCACCCAACCCTACCATCGTCAGAGCTGTTCGTTGAAAACCTGACAGGAGATTTTCCTCTAGGTCATAAACCGTGGCAAAAGCGACTTCAGTGGGTATATTGATCACAACCGTCCATGGTTCCGCAAACGCCTCAAAGCCAACGTTCGCTTTAACGATAGTTGCACCATTTTTTTCTATAACCGAGTTACTCATAGAGTTGATAATGTTATATAACTCTGCATCAACAGATGATAATCGTTGACTTAGCTGGTCATTAAACAGGCTACTTGCAACCAACCCACCACTTGAGCTGAAGAGGTGAATCTCAGCCTGACCGTTAAATAATGCCTGTTGATAGTCCATAATGCGTTCTTGAATTGAAGGCAAGTTGATATCGACACCTACAACCCCTCTGAACTCTTGATCTACAACCACTGGAAATACCAGCGATGTCATTAACTCTTCATAACCTTCATAAATTTCATATAAATATGGATCCATCAAACAGGGTGTGAATGTGTCCTTGGGGCAGAGATACCATTCCGCCTCACGCATACCAAATTCATTTAAGGTATCGTCATATTTTTCATTACTATCCTCAGTGGGATAAAAAACGATTCCATCCTCTTCACGAACCCAATAAATTTCCAAAACACCCGTTGGTGATGAGTGATCTAGATGTGGGCCTATATTAAATGCATCCTGCCAATCATATCCATCAGGTTCAAAGTGAGCATAGGCAGACCCTAATGCAGGATTAGCCGATAATGCATCACCCATCATTTGTTGGATGGTCGCTCGCTGAAACGGAGGGGAGTTGGTTTCACTACCACTCGCTGTAGCGGTAATAATAGTGCCAAGCGTTTTGGGAATATCAAAACTACGATTGATAAATACAGACACCTCAGTCGCAACGGCTTGAGCTGATTCATTTAGACTCGCGACCATCTGCTCCTCGAACGCCTCAGCAGCAACTTCAATAGCCTCCTGACCACTCTTTTGCATTGTCAACCAGCCGACGAGAATAATGGATGCCAAGGTTAAAATTAAACCTAAACCTGCACCCAACATCAGTTTGAATCGTAATGATAATTGCTTCATACCACCTAACCAATAATATTTATGATCAGAGTAAACATAACACATTTTTTACAAACTGCACTCTTTCCGGCAATCAAAAATACAATGTTATTACTATATTCAACTTCTTGAAAGTAATGAAAATACAAGCTGATTAGCGGGAAGTGGAACACCTATCTATTCTGTGTGCGTAAGTATCGTTGAATACACTTATCCAGATGAGCAGCAAATGCCTGACGATCTCGTGCATGGAGTGGTGGAGGCCCTCCAGTATGCTCGCCACTACTGCGCAGTGTTTCCAAAAAATCCCGCATATTCAATCGAGAACCAATAGAGTCCTTGGTGAACATCTCTCCTCTTGGACTTAACGCCTGAGCATCTTTTGCAATCACCTCTGACGCTAAGGGAATGTCACTGGTAATCACAAGATCACCTGATTCACATTGTCGAACGATTTCGTTATCGGCGACATCAAAACCTGAAGAGACGCGCACGCTACTAATCCATTCTGAATGGGGTACACGCACCATCTGATTAGCCACAAGAATCAATGGGATTTCAGCACGGTTCGCCGCTTTGAATAAAATCTCTTTGATGACAACAGGACATGCATCTGCATCCACCCAGATTTTCATTTATCCTTCCTTTCAAGCCTATTGATGATATTTTTATCGCATATTACGCTCAATGTCCTATCAATACATTAATTCGACAGGCTTTTGGCAAAATCTCTTTAAAAAACAGTTGCACAGATATCCAAAGCCTATATAATACGCGCCACACAATAGGACTATAGCTCAGTTGGTTAGAGCACCACCTTGACATGGTGGGGGTCAGCGGTTCGAATCCGCTTAGTCCTACCAAGAATTCAAAGAAAAACAGCCACTTACGAGTTAAATCGGGTGGCTTTTTTCTTTTTAGGAAGATTGTTTTTTCTACGCCAGTTACCAGCCACTAGCCAACTCTCTTGAAAAATCATTATTATATTTCAACTTCAAGCCTATTTCGTCCATTGTGCTTCGCACGATAGAGCGCTCTATCCGCCTTTTCAAATACGGCTTCGGGAAGAGCGTCCACCTGGTTTATTTGCGTAAAAAAACTTCCTAAGTTTTAGTTTCAAATAACACCT
>SLCQ01000037.1 GCA_007125745.1 Nitrincola sp. | reverse complement strand
TTCTGAATTTGATAAATAAGCTCCATGCCATTGCCATCCGGCAAGCGCATATCGGTCAGGCACAGCTGAATGCCTTTCTCTCCATGTTGTTTAAGAAGGTCACGCGCCTGCTCAAGTGTTTCAGCTTCAAGGCAGTTGATCTGCATACGTGACAAGGTCATATTGATGAGCTCTCTAATATCTGACTCATCATCCACGATCAACACTTGTGGGTGAGCCATTACAGCAGATGCGGGTGTAGAATGCGTGGTCACTATAAATCCTCTTCAACGATGGACTGAGAGCTAAATGTCAAACGAAAGCAGGTATAGCTATCTTGTTGCTGATGCGCCAAATGGCTTTGATTGGCTTGGGCAAGTTCTCTAGATAAATACAAACCCAGCCCAGTGCCTTTGGTTGTCGTTGTAAAAAATGGCTCAAATAATCGATCAAGGTACTGCTCTTCAACAGGGGGGCCATTATTGATCACTTCAACAAAAACAGGGGCCGACCTTCCACCTGAAATTCTCAACACCACACTAGGTGCTTGCTCAGAAGCTAGCTGTGCAAAGTGAGACGCGTTCTGGAGCAAGTTACTGAGTATTTGACGAAGATGCCCAGCGTCAAAAACGACTTTAGGCTTACCTGATGAACGATCTTCAAAATGGAGATAGGTTTGTAAGCCCGGTATCGAATACTCCACTTCTTCCAAGTAGCCTTGAAGCCATTGCTTTAAATCAATGGTTTCCCTGTTTACCTTATCACGATTACCCAACTGAAGGACATCTTCAACAATTCGATTTACGCGTGATGTGTTCTCACAAATAATATCTGTGAGCCTTGTATCTTCTGATGGCAAATTGGGCGATTCAGCTAACAATGCACCTGCATGTCGTATGGAACTCAGCGGATTTCTAATTTCATGCGCAATACCCGCGGTTAATCTTCCTAGACCCGCCAGTCGCAGTTGTTGAGATTGTTCATCAACCAAAGCGGCATCTTCAAGAAAGATCAACACACCCGCTTTTCGATCATCACCTCCACTACGAATATTCACTATCTGCACCCAGACACTGGCTGGCAAGGTATCCACCTTACGTTTAACATTCATCCGGTTACTTTCACTCAGCCAAAGGCGCAACTGCAGATTCAATTCTGTACTAAAGTACTGTAATGGAGCTCCTACACTCTGTGACGGAGCGTCAAGCAATCGTCTTGCCGCTTCATTAATCAACCTGACTTGCTGTTGTTGATCGACCACCAATACGCCTGTTGCCATTTGACTAATGACCTGCTCAGTCAATTCAGACATATTCTCCAGATCGAGGCCTCTTGCATGCGCTAAATCTGCATTTTCACGCGCCTGTCTTGCAAGGACTGTTGCTAAAACTGACGTAACCATCAGCGCCAAGCCAAGAAGACCCGCCATGGAATAATTTGCTTGTCCATCCTGCAGATATAACTGTGTGTAGAGTTGTTCTAGTAGAACCACAATAGATGCCATGGCGGCAAAAAAGACAGACATCCGTCCTGCCAGCAACATACTCGCATTAGCGATACTGACAACCAACAACATTCCCAAACCACTAGTCACACCCCCACTGGCATGCATCAGCAGTATAAAAATGATGATATCCACACTGGTATGGGCATATACTTGCCAAATAACATCTGGGGTTCTAAGAAGTAATGGGTAAATAGCGAGCAAAGAAGCAAATACATAGGCAAACACGGCTGTATTAAACAAAGATGGATGCGTACTCGCCAAAGGATCCGGTAAATAGCCAGTATTAATTAACAGTACAAACAAAATCGCCAAGATCACACGATAGAGCGTGATCAGTCGCATGATCCTCCAGGCTTTTTGCACTGTTTCCATAAGTTAACTCTCTTTTGGCAGGTTAAAAACGCTTGCTCAAGATCAAAACGCTGTTAAAAAATTCTGTTGAATGCACAACAGGTAGACTTAGGTCATTGATTAGCGTGATTAACTGTGATTTGATTGCTATGCTGTAAGAATATCAATGATTAGATGATTTTGGGAGTGACTGTGGCGCAAGGGGTACAACCATTAAGTGGATTAGCCAAACGCTTGGTGATGGATGGCGTATTTTCAGCAGAAGTCGCCACCAACGCCATTCAAAAGTCGCGTGAGGCGAAGCAACCCTTTGTAAGCTATATTATAAAACAACGCTTGGTCAGCGCCCATAGAGCTGCATCCGCTGCAGCAGAAGAGTTTGGTCTGCCGCTCTTAGATCTTGATGCCATCCCCAGCGACACCTTGCCCAAAGAAATTATCTCAGACGCCCTTATTACTAAACACCATATACTGCCACTCATGAAGCGAGATAATCGTTTATTTGTGGCCGTTGCAGACCCAACTAATATGCAAGGTGTTGATGAAATTAAGTTTCAAACAGGAATCATTACTGAAGTAGTGATTGTTGAAGAAGATAAACTGTCAGCAGCCTTAGATATATACCTAGATCAACAGCAAAGCTCTGTTCTAGGTGATCTTGATGATACAGACCTAGATAACCTTGACATTGATGATGGTGGTGGATCGGCTAAAGAGGAGGAACCCTCAGCTGAAGACGCCGCCAGTGAAGCCCCCATTGTTCGCTTTATTAACAAAGTGCTCATGGATGCTATTAAAACAGGCGCATCCGATATTCACTTTGAACCCTATGAAAAAAGTTATCGTGTTCGCTGTCGTATTGACGGTATATTGCAGGAAGTTCATCGCCCTCCCATGAATCTTGCTACGCGTCTTGCGGCACGCCTGAAAGTCATGTCACAAATGGACATCTCTGAACGTCGCGTTCCACAAGATGGCCGCATCAAGATGAAAATCTCTAAAAACCGTTCTATCGATTTCCGTGTGAATACGCTACCCACCCTGTGGGGTGAAAAAATTGTATTGCGGATTTTGGACCCAACCAGTGCACAAATTGGTGTTGAAGCACTTGGGTTTGAGCCCGATCAGAAAAAAGCATACCTCACCACTTTAGAACAACCTCAAGGCATGATCTTGGTCACTGGCCCGACTGGCTCAGGTAAAACGGTCACTCTTTATACTGGCTTAAACATCCTAAACACCTCTGAAAGGAATATATCGACAGCTGAAGATCCGGTCGAGATCAACATGGATGGTATCAACCAGGTTCATGTCAACACGAAAGTAGGACTCTCCTTCGCTGAAGCCTTGCGTTCATTCCTTCGTCAAGACCCTGATGTAGTTATGGTGGGTGAGATACGTGACCTTGAAACTGCAGAAATTGCGATTAAAGCAGCACAAACGGGCCATATGGTCTTATCAACACTGCATACGAACAGTGCTCCAGAAACCCTAACACGTCTTCGCAATATGGGTGTTCCAGCGTTTAACGTCGCCACCTCCGTTAGCTTAATTATTGCCCAGCGCTTAGGCAGGCGCTTATGTGAGTCCTGTAAACGGCCTGTTACTGTACCCGAAGCCGCTCTTTTAGAGGAAGGCTTTAAGCCAGACCAGATTGCAGACCTGCATATTTATGAAGCCAACCACGAAGGATGCAACAAATGCAATAAAGGCTACAAAGGTCGAGTGGGTATTTATGAAATGCTCGCAATGAGTCAAGAAATAGCTGAATGTATCATGGAGAATGGAACGTCTCTTGATATACTTCGAGTAGCACGAAAACAGGGATTTAAAACTCTTCGTGAGTCTGGCTTGCTTAAAGTAGCCAACGGCTTAACCAGCCTAGAAGAGATGAATCGTGTTATTAAGACCTAAATTAGGAATATTACTGAAATGGCAACAGCAGCGGCTAAAAAGGAAAAAAAGAAAATTACGTTCCAGTGGGAAGGTAAGGATCGAAGTGGAAATAAAAGCAAAGGTAAAATCGATGCGGAAAACCTTGCAATTGCCAAATCGTTACTTCGTAAACAAGGCATAAACCCCAATAAAGTCTCTAAGCAAAGTAGCCTGTCACTTCTGGGTAACAAGAATAAGCCGATTAAACCTCTAGACATTGCATTCTTTACTCGGCAAATGGCCACCATGATGAAATCTGGTGTACCTTTGTTACAAGGCCTTGAAATCGTCGCCAACGGTACTGAAAAGGTCAAGTTAAAAGAAATGACTTATGAGATTCGTAATGACGTCAATGGCGGGACAGATTTTTCAACCGCACTATCACGTCACCCAAAGCACTTTGACGACTTAACCTGCTCACTGGT
>SLCQ01000169.1 GCA_007125745.1 Nitrincola sp. | reverse complement strand
TGAGGTGGTGATCGGCGCAGGAAGCCTCGTAGCACCGGGTAAGCGCTTAGAAAGCGGTTATCTGTATGTGGGCCGTCCTGCCAAGCAAGTGCGACCTCTGACCCAGAAAGAGCTGGCGTTTTTTAGCTACAGTGCAAACAACTACAGGAAGTTGAAGGATCTGCATTTGCAGGAGGAGTGGAGTCAGTAAGCTCAGCTTAGATTTTGAGCTTTCAAGCTTCTAAACAGTTTTAGAAGCTTGAATCAGGCTCTTTTAAAAACGCAATCTCTTCATCAGTCGATATACGCCCTAAAATACGATTTCGATGTGGATAACGTACAAACCGATCAATGATCACCTTATGTTTGCGCTCGAACTCCAAGCTATTCGCATTACCCAAAGCTTCAAACAGCTTGATCGCCTGTTGATGAAGCGTGCCAAACCTAGTCTGAATCATTAAATCCAACTGGTGGTTTTTTTCCCACCATTGTCTGGGTTCAAGTTCTTTAAACCAAAAATCTAATACGTGTGACTGCATAAACCTTCTCCATTAAGGGGGATGGGGGATATCGACTTGAACCGATGCCAGCAAATGATTTGCTGCACCTTAGTAAGCTAGTGACTAGTATTTTTTAAAGTATTACCATACATTGTCAACTATCAAGGCAGTGTTACCCCGCTCTGAAAAGAACTCTTTATTTTCTTCGCTTTTTTTTGCGTTTTCTTCGGCGACGACTTTTGTTTGTCATCGAACCATTGCTGTTGCTTGGTAGATCAGGTTGGGCGATATTTTTATGATTAACAGGCCATTCTGATACAGGCGCTAATTTTGCCAAGCCAACCATTGCTAAGACAACGAAACAGGCTATAGCTAAGGCAAGCACCGTATCAAAATATCTATGACCTGACCGGTTTTCAAAAGAGCCAGTGTGGACTCGCAGCACCACGGGCTCCTCAGTCATCGTATGATGCTTAATAGTCGCTTGCATTTTACTCAGATCATTAGAGGGACGTAGCCGCTCAAGATAACTAACCTTGTTAAAATCGAACGTAGCAAAATCATCTCTTGCTTTAGCATAAAATTGCTGCTGGTCTTGCTGCAGTGACACCCCCTCCCGTTTTGAATCATGACTTTTGTAATACATTACGCTAAGCCAGTGATTGGGGGCATGGCGGAGCGAGCAGCTATAAAACGCATGAAAGTAATAGGTTGTGCCGCTGCGGGAAGTGATTGAATCCTGATACTGGGTTTGCAGGCAGTGCCTGAAATGGAGTTGATGTGGCGTAATTGAAAAGAATTTTTCGTTGGGATATAGCTGAATAATGCTTGCGCTTGTCAACGGGATAAGACTAAAGGGCGCACTGGTGATGTTGTTTTGGCTAATAATAAGCGGCAAGGCTAGGGCAAAACTGAACACAAATTGATAGCCCATACGATCATCTTGCCAAGCACCGGTCCCACGCAAATATTTTACAGGTGCCTTAAAACAGATAAAGACCAATACACAGCCGAGGATGATCGGCAACCAGAAATCCAGAAGTTCAGATTTAATCGGAAGTATGTCTAATTTAATGTCGAGTAGCCAACGAGCTGTGTTGTAAAGCACCAAGCTGCTGGCTAACAGTCCTAAAAAAGGTAAGTAAATGTAACGTAATTTTATCTTTAATGAGGCCATAACTGAGCGTCCGCCATTCTACTCATAAATCTAGCGAAGTTTTTAAGGGTCTGAGCTTGGAATAGGTCAGCAACAAAAAGGCGGGGGTCAACTTTGCCGCCTCGACTTCTTAGGGCGAGGGTAATACCTCGTTGTGCATTACTAATAGCACTACCTCTGTTTTTAGCACGTAGCACGACAGGAGATAAACTAGCCATAGCAGCGCGGTGTTCTGTCACCAGCGCATCGTAGGCTTGACTGGCATCGCGGATGGTTGGGGCTGTCTTGCACCGGCACCTGGCACTCTTGGCACGATAGTTAAACATCAAGGATCACTTAAAAATATCAGGGTAAAGCCAGTAAGAAAGAAAAAGCCAAATAAAAGCTAAAATACCAAAGTACCACCACGCCCTAGCAATAAAATTATCTATAGGTTTGATATAAGAACGGATCAAAGCATAATCAATTGAGATCCAGGGAGTACCATGCTCAGCTTGGGATTGAAGCTGCTTCTCGTATTGCGGTTTAGTTGCTTTTAAAGCAGATACAAATTCTATTAATGAAAACACTCCCAAACCCGGTGGTTCTTTACCATCACGTTTAATCGCAAAATGTATTCGCAAAATAGAGATGCCTAGGGCTACCATGAAAATAAAACAAGGGACTAGAGTTAGTAAACCTCCATAAAGAATAAGATTAGGTTCAGAAACATATTGTCTTAAAGAGGCAGAGAGATTAGTCATTTCAATAATCTGTCGTCAGTCGCTATCGACGTAAGTTGTAAATTAAGTCACCCAAGTTTTCTCCTAAGACACCACCTAGATTTCCTGCGGTTAAGGCTGATCCCGCTCCAATCACGACAAAACAACCTAATAAAGCCCAACCTATTGGACCGCTTCCTAACGCTACTCCTAACTTTACGGCAGCTACTTTAGCCCCCATTGATGTAGCCGTTACAGCTATACCACCAAAAGCAGCATTACCAACAAACCCACCCATCTGCTTATAACTCTCACGATGCCAGTCGCCATCCGCTTGCTTTACGCTTCTGACCCTGCCGTTTCTTATTAGACCATCAGTTGCCAGTGCTAGGGGAGTCGCCATTCTACTCATAAATTTTGCGAAGTTTTTAAGGGTCTGGGCTTGGAATGCATCGGCGACCAAAAGGCGAGGGTCAACTCTGCCGCCTCGGCTTCTAAGGGCGAGGGTAATACCACGTTGTGCATTGCTGATCGCGCTACCTCTGTTTTTAGCACGCAGCACGACAGGAGATAAACTAGCCATAGCAGCGCGGTGTTCTGTCACCAGTGCATCATACGCTTGGCTGGCATCGCGGATGGCGGATGCTGTTCTGCCACCAGCACCTGGCATTCCAGGTGCCGCGGGTGATTGAATCGCCAGTAGTGCATTTTCATATCTGACCAAGGCTTGATGGAAGCGTGATAACTGTTGTGACTTCATTTGTGCGACAGTACCAGTGACACCGACCAAACTCATGGCGGCGGAGAGTGTCTCTTCTGAGAGGTACTTTTCCCAAAAAGCAGCTTCTCGATGAATTTCTTCGCCTTCGAAAGCCACGGCGCTCATTAGCCAACTTCGCTCTTGATGTGAACTATGATTGATCGAATTTACAAGCGATCCAGCATACGGATTAGTAAAGTCGAGCGTATACGCTTGACCCTGCGACAACCTGCCTGAGGAACCGATTTTGTTTAGGGAAATAAAACGTTGAATAGAATCGTCTGAACCCTCAACAAGGTCAGAAACATGGCAGGCGTGGGAAGAGAAATAAATAGCGGTCATCTAGGCTACATCCTTATAGATTGAGATCCATTAAAAGTAAAACGGTTGTTTTGCGGCTACTATAAGGTTTTTTGGGTATTTATGTAAAGATCGTAGCCCATCAAGCCCGCCCGTACCGATCCTCAAAGCGCACAATATCATCCTCACCTAAATAAGAACCCGATTGCACCTCGATCAGTTCCAACGGAATCACACCAGGGTTTTCCAGTGCATGCACTTGGCCGATGGGGATGTAAGTGGATTCATTCTCAGTGACCAGATAGGTTTTCTCACCATTGGTGACTTTTAGGTAGGCTACGCCCTGACTCATCAACACTCAAGACACGGCATGAATCCATCCCTGAAGCCTCGCGTTTACCATCCATGGCAAACGACGGTCTTGCGTGCTGCTAAGTCAGTGCGTTAGTGAGTTTGGTGCTAAGCTGTTCTCAATTGAGCAGCTTCAGTTATCGATAATCCAGTGATATTGTGGATATTGTTACTCCGACCCCGATTTGATTCGCCCCTACAGACACCGACCCCGATTTGCCGATTTACCGTCTAATAGAACCAGGCACTTAGCACAGGCGCATTCAAAGCGGGCAATCTTCAAGGATCAATTAAAAATCTCAGGGTAAAGCCAGTATGCAAAGGGAAAAGAAGCAATAAGCAAAGCACCCGCAAACAGCCATGTTCTAGCAAAAAGTCTATCCATTGGTTTTATGTAAGGTTGGATCAAAGCATAAGGGACTAAATCAACACCATGTTCTGCTTGATGTT
>SLCQ01000065.1 GCA_007125745.1 Nitrincola sp. | reverse complement strand
GTGTTAAATGATCGCTTTCATCCATCTTCATCATAATGCTACATAAGCTCTCAGGGTAAAGAGCTTCAACACACTCAGTGATTTCAGTCAAAATAGAAAGTAGTGAATGATCATCAGCAATATGCTTCCAGCGACCAGGATTGATATAACCTATTTCAACAAACTCAGGTCGAATGAGTTGTAACATACTTTCTGCTTCAAAGGTGAGAAAGCTGTGCGAATGATCAGGAGCGTACTCCTGCTGAATCAACTCAACCACTTCATTGATGTTGCTGAGTGCATATGCCCAACCCTTTAAGCTTGCCTCTAAAAAACGCTCAGCAAGTTCAGGGTTATGTTGAGCCAGTGAGTGTCGCGTAAACAAGTTATCGCCATAAAAATCGATGCCGATTGAGCGAGGAGTAAAAATTTTAATATCTACGTCTGCTTGCTCGAAAAGATAGATTTCATAAGTTAAATAAGTGGACATAGCATCCACTTCACCGGTCAATAAACTGTCGATACTAAAGGTATGAGGCACTAAGTTGATCCTGTCCATGGACAGTCCTTCATTAACTAAGAATGCGACCAATTCGTCAGCACCATCTTCAAGCATAATGGTAGCGCCATCTAGGTCATGCAGTGTGAACAAGGGGCCTTGATCGAGTGCAACAATAACCAGCGGAGAGTGTTGAAAAATATTAGCCAGTAAAGTGATATCGTCGATAGGGTCTGTTAATAACAGGCTACTGGTGCTAACGCCAAAGTCTGCTCTGCCAGATAACACTTCATCAATGACAGACATTCCGGGTTGGCCTTCAATAATTTCAACATTTATGCCTGCATCTTGGTAATAGCCTTGGTGCTTTGCCGCGTAATAACCGGCAAACTGATACGCGTGTGTCCACTTCAACTGAAGACGGACATCATCCATTGCATAAATATTGCTGTAGAGTAATGAAAACACTACACCAATTAGAAGGCTTGTCAGGCGTTTGCATCCTAGTTTTGTATATTGCAATAGTCCATCCATTGATCTGCATCTTAAGTGTTTCAAACGTTTGATAAGCTCGATAACTGATTTTAGTATTTTTGTCGGAATTATTACAAAACAAGTCTATTGGTTAAGAGTTATGGGCATCTATCTAACAAATATCTGTTGGGTAGTGTATTGGGTCAACTTGATCTAATTTATATACGGAGTATTTTAGATCAGAGGTCTATATTTTTAAAGGAATTAAAAGAAAATAGCGCTTACTATATTATGAAGGGTAGTTATGATGAAAAAGAATATAGTGGTACTTTCGACAACCTTATTACTCATCAGTTCTATGTCTTTTGCTCAATCAATATTGAGAACGGATCATTATGAAATCAAAGTTCAAACGCTGGTTAGTGGGCTTAACCACCCTTGGTCTATCGCGTTTCTCCCGTCGGGCGATAAACTGGTCACTGAGCGAAGCGGACGATTGCGCCTGATTCAAGAAGGGGAATTACATCCTGATCCGATTAAAGGTGTTCCACAAGTAGCGGCAATAGGTCAAGGTGGACTTCTAGATGTTACCCTACATCCTGATTTTGAGACCAATCAATGGATCTATCTTGCTTATTCGGATCAAACTGATGAAGGCTTAACCACTCGCGTTATGAGAGCACGTTTAAAAGGACATGAGTTAATCGAAGCGGTGGATATTTTTGAAGCGCTTCCTCGCTCTGCCGGTGGGCGCCATTTTGGGGGCAGAATGGTATTTGATCATGAAGGATATTTATATGTGTCTGTTGGTGATCGGGGAGAGATGGAGCGAGCTCAAAAAGGGCTGGACCATGCAGGTACCATTATTCGACTCCAGGATGATGGCTCCATTCCCAAAGACAATCCATTTATTGACGACCATCAAGTCAAAAACGAAATATTTACCTTGGGCAATCGAAACCCACAGGGCTTAACGCTTCACCCTGAAACGGGTGAGGTGTGGTCGAATGAGCATGGCCCGCGGGGTGGTGATGAAATCAACTTGATTCATGCAGGTTTAAACTATGGTTGGCCTAAGGTAACCCATGGTATTAATTATTCAGGCACGTCAATTACAGAGCATACAGAACTGCCTGGTATGGAGTCTCCTTTACTGGATTGGACACCTTCAATAGCACCCAGTGGTATGGTCTTTTATACGGGAGATGCGTTTCCTACTTGGCAAGGCAATATCCTTAATGGCGCTCTCCGTGATCGACTCATCTCCCGGGTTGCTCTAGTCAAAACGGAGTCAGGTTATTTACTTACTGAGGAAGAGCGGTTTTTACAGGGGTTAGGAGAACGTATTCGTGATATTAGACAGTCACCTGATGGACAGCTATATCTTTTGACTGATCATGCACACGGGAGTGTATTGACGTTACAAAGGGCCGATTAGTGAGCGTTTAATAGATCTGTGTCATATACTTACGCCCATGAAAAAAGATAAACTAACAAATGCTTTTAAATTGCAGTAATGGGAACTTTTATCATGCTCAATGTTAAAAAATCACTGGTTTTCAAAATCATATCCGTAGCTGTATTGATGATTGCAACTTCAGGCATCACTTTCGTACTAATGAATAAAAGTTCAGGTGTCTTAGTTGATCATATTACCAGTGATATCGCTGTGGAAAGAGATATGGTGAAACTTTTTCAGGAAGGGTTAGGGATGCGCTTAGCCATCTTGTCAAAAGTTGCTAATCCTGCGGCGGAGCAACCCATTATTAGCTATAACCGTGCCCAACAAGAAATTAATGATGTCTTGCCGCTGCTCGAAAATACTGTCTCATCAGAAGTCGATGCTATTTTGATCGATTTAGGACGCTGGATGGCCGAGGCTGATCGTATGATGAGCCGCGCTATCGAAGGTGATACAGAAGGAGCGATGCAAATCACACGTGAAACGGAGGCCGCTGCATGGCAAGCTTTTCGTCAACCCTGGTTACAAGTTATTGATGCACAGGCACAACTGGCTCAATCTGCATTTTCAGAAGCTGCGGAGGTTAGAGATTCAGCTGTTATGGGTTCAGCTGCTATGATTTTATTAGCCATGACGCTTTTAATTTTTGTGGCTTGGAAGTTTTATCAGCAGTTGATCAAAGCGATTGGTGGAGAGCTTCGTGAGGCAGTTAGTATGGCCAATCAAATTTCAAATGGAGATTTGAATCAGTCAATAGACTTGCAAGGTGTTGATCAAAATAGCTTGCTTGCTTCATTGGCACGAATGCAACAAAGCTTGAGAGATCTGGTCATGTCAGTGACCGACAATGTAGTGCATGTCGGTGAAGTCACTGAGCAGGTTTTTGAACAAACCACAGCATCAATGCACCGAGTTGATGTGCAAAGTCAAAAGACGGAAACTGTCGCTGCAGCTGTCACTGAGATGAGTGCCAGTTCGCATGAAGTGGCTGAACGAGTCTCTCAAACACATACCGCAGCTGAGTTAGGGCGCGAAAATGCTAGTCGAAGTCAGCAGCGTATGATGAATACCGTTGTGACCTTAAAGCAACTGGGTCAGCATATGGAAACGACATCTACGGTTGTTGATGATTTAAATCGACATTGTGCAGGCATTCACAAAATTATTGATGAAATTAAAGGGATTGCTGAACAAACAAACTTGTTGGCGCTGAATGCTTCTATTGAAGCGGCGAGGGCGGGCGATCAGGGACGAGGTTTTGCAGTCGTGGCTGATGAAGTTCGCTCCTTAGCGTCGCGTTCTGCAGAAAGTTCTGAAGAGATTGCATCTGTGGTGAATCAGCTTGTACATCATTCAGGTCGAGCAGAAGACGCGATGAAAGAAAGCAAAACTGAAATGGATCAGTTAACACAGCATGCGAATGAAACCGTTGAAGAGGTTGATGCGTTATTAGAAGCGATTAATCAAATCTTTGATATGAGCACCCAAATTGCCAGTGCATCTGAAGAGCAGTCACTCACCTCAGATGATATTAATAAAAATATGCAGATGATTGCAGATATGACAGAAGAAACACGATCTGCCTTACAAGCGACACACACTGTTAGCCAGCAACTCAAACAGGATGCTGAGTCACTGAAACAAAAAATCAGTCGTTTTACGCTTTAAAATTTATGCAAGTTTTAAGGCCGCGTTTGAGGGTATCATGGCGGCCTTATTGTTTAGCAGTCTCTGACACGTTGCGCTTCTGTTTCCATTTGCATAGTCATCACACCCAGAGGGCTTTCAACCTCACTCGTCATGTT